>CANRWP010000034.1 GCA_947643595.1 uncultured bacterium
ATCATATCATTTTCGCATTGCATACACAACTACATTTAAAATACAATTTACATTTTTACTTCTAAGTGAACATTACTGACTGTGCTTACAATATTACTAAATGCGCAATAGAAATCTTAACTTCCAAGTCTCCTGCCCTTTCATTCACTGCTTCAAAATTACCCACTGATATAGTAACATATCAATCGCACTTATAGATATGTTTTATCCTATTCATTGCCGCCCATTTCCTATCCATAATCTGAATAAATCGGAGATACGATACACAAAGATTTTGTCATTTTGTGTAAAACTTGTTCAAACGTCTCTAGCAAATGTGAGATGGTTGAATACGTTTATTCCAAATTTATGCATAATAAGCACTTTATTCGACACAATATACCACAAAATAAAGTGCTTATTTCCCCAAAAACCTACTCCTTTCTACCTCGGCAGACTATTTTCGACACAAATCGACCCATACCCAATCATCTCATTCGGATATCTTGTATACCCCGGCAGCCGCTTCGCCCCCTTTATAAAATAAGCCTTCACTTTCTCCCCGTACAGATAGGGATCGTTTCCCCGCACGATCCCCCACTCCATCAAAAGCGCGCTGCCGCCGGTCACAAAAGGCGCGGCGAAGGATGTGCCGGAGACCACCGCATAGCCGCCCCGACCGTCCGGCACCAAAATATCCGTCCCCGGCGCGCACAGATCCGGCTTCATCTGCTGTTCATAGTAAAATTTCCCCTCCGGGGTATCCTCGCTGATCGGATACCCCCTGCCCGAGAAATCCGCGTACTCCCGATACTGCGGATTGTATGCTCCCACCGTGATCACTTTCTGCGCTGTGGCCGGTATCGTCATCGTCACGGCCGCCGTCGGCCGAAAAAAATTGGTTCCGCGGCTGACAGCCTCCGCGGAAGGCAGATAAAAGCTGACCGCCCCCTGTATGATCCGCACCGGCCTGAGCACAAATGTCCAGATTCCCGATGTTATGTAGGGTTCTCCCAGAAAGTCAAAGTAGTACTCCTGCAGCTTGGTGTAAGGAGCTGGCTCCCCCCGATAGAACAAGATCTTTGTTCCATCCAGCACAAACTCACGCATTCCGCTCCTGTCCAGAGGAATCTCCAGCCTCATGCCGCCGGGAGATATCAATTCCATTCCGAATACATCCCCATAGTTCTTCCAGACTGCTATATAACACGCCCCCTGGTAGGGAGCGATATTGCATTCCACCCGCTTTTCCCCATCCAGAATAACCTGCGTATGTCCCGCCGAAGCTCCCTCGTTCCCGCTGCCCACAGAGATCACCGTCTTGTAACTCTCAGCCGCATTGTTCAGAAAGGTCTCCAGCAGGGACGTCCCGTCATGGGAGCCGTAAGTGCTCCCGTAGCTGATATTGACGGCGATAGGTCTGCCAAGCATCTGCGCCTTTTGCAGCATCCACGCCACGGCGCGCATCAGTTCCGTTGTGCGGGAGGAACCGCCTGCGCTGCTGCCGGAGCCCAGTTTTACGATCAGGAGCTCCGCCCCCGGCGCTGCACCCTCGCTCCCCGCGGCAACAGCCGCCACGCCAGTCCCATGACCAGATCGGTCAAAAGTAAGTTCCTCTCCGGATTCGATGCTCTCGTCCAGCTGTTCCTTTGTGAATTCCACACCGTGATAAAAACCTTCCGGCGGTATCCGGTTGTTCTCCGCTTCCACCGGCAATGTCTGATCCCATAAATACAAAATACGGCTCCGTCCCTGTCCGTCCAGAAACGCGCCGTTCTTATAATCGATCCCGGAATCCGGTATGCCCACCAGACATCCCTCTCCGCTCAAAAATGGTTCTCTCTGTGTCACCTCCTGCACACAGGAAGCAAGTTTTCCCTGCGTGATACTGATTTCTCCCTCATGCAGCATCTTAGGTTTTTCTATATAATCGATCTCCGCGAGCCCCGAAAGTCTCTCGATATCCTCCCGCCCTGCCGTCACAATGGCGTAGCCGGGCAACAGGTATTCCACCTGCAAAGTTTCAGGGGAGCCCGCCCGGGATATATTTGTCCCCTGCAGCGCTCCCCTGAGATCTCCATGATATTTTACGATCAGCTCCCACCTGTCCTGCTCCACGCCCACCGGCAGTTCCAGGGATCTCTCCCTCTCCTGCGGCGATACGGCCAGAGACAGGTTTAATAAATTTTCCAACTTCTGCGAAGCCATTTGATACTCCCAAATGTCTTTTTTACAGTATATGCGCTTTACTGCTGCGGTACTACGGCAAAAAATACGAGGTCGCTCTCCGTATCGTTGATCATGCTGTGCTCATGGCCCTCGGGACAGTAATGCACCTGCCCTGCGCTGATGCGCAGCTCCTCCCCGTCATATATTACTTTTCCGCCGCCCTCCAGTATGTAGATCGTCTCGCTGCTGCCCTGATGGGTGTGCAGTCCCACGCTTGCGCCGGGAATCAGGCGGTTTACCATAATGCGGTTTTTCTCATCCGCATAGGCTCTTATCGCCATCTCCTTCTCGCCGCCCTTAAAATGCGGCGTTATATTCTCCTCTATCTTCGCAAAATCCAAAACCATACCGTGACCTCCTTCTTATTATATTATCCTTTATACGGTTTCTCCTCCCGCAAAAGTTCCATCACGCCCCGATAAGCATCGCACTGTCCCTCCAGGACCAGATAGTGATAATGATCGCCGTACCAGCTGAAGGAAGGGATCGCCTCCTCCCGCTTCTTCGCCTCCTCCAGCTCGGCAAGCCGGCTTCTCAGATACGTCCACAGCTCTTCCGACAGTCCCTCCTCCCGGATACGTCCATAGAGAGCCTCCAGCGCTTCCAGCTCACTGCTTCTGACATGGGACAAAAGGGAATCCGTCCTGTCCCTCTCGTATCTCTCCCGGCAGTCGGCTATCTTTTCTTCCATTTTTCTGTGCAGGCCCGCATATTCCATTTCAGTTCTCGCCCATCTTCAGCAATTTTGCCGCCTTGATCGAAGCCGATCAGCCGGCAGTTCAGTTCTCGCCCATCTTCAGCAATTTTGCCGCCTGATCGGCTGCAATGCAGGCGTCCACGATCTCCTGGATGTCCCCGTTCATGATCTTATCAAGCTTATACAGGGTCAGATTGATCCGGTGATCCGTCACCCGCCCCTGAGGGAAGTTGTACGTCCTGATCTTCTCGGACCGGTCGCCCGTTCCCACCTGGCTCTTTCGCAGTTCCGCCTCCGCGTCATGGGCCTTCTGCTGTTCCAGGTCATAGAGCTTCGTGCGCAGCAGGGCGTACGCTTTCGCCCTGTTCTGGATCTGGGACTTCTCCGTCTGGGAATAGATCACGATGCCGGTCGGAATATGCGTCAGCCGCACCGCGGAGTCCGTCGTGTTGACGCACTGTCCCCCCGCGCCGGAGGATCGACAGACATCGATCCGGATATCTTTTTCATCGATCTGTACATCTACTTCCTCCGCCTCCGGCATCACCGCCACGGTGATCGTGGACGTGTGGATGCGCCCGCCGGACTCCGTCTCCGGCACACGCTGTACCCGGTGTACGCCGCTCTCATATTTCATGATGGAGTAGGCACCCTGACCGCTCAGCATAAAAGTCACGCTCTTCATGCCGCCGATGCCGATCTCCTCCATCTCCAGCGTCTCCACTTTCCATCTTTTTGTCTCCGCATAGTGCACATACATACGGTAGATCTCCGCCGCAAAGAGAGCCGCCTCATCGCCGCCGGCGCCCGCTCTGATCTCCACGATAACATTCTTGTCATCATTGGGATCCTTCGGCAAGAGCAGTATCTTCAGCTCATTCTCCAGCTCCTCGATCCGCTTTCTGGATGCGGAGAGCTCTTCCTTCAGCATATCCCGCATATCCTCGTCGGACTCCTCCTCCAGCATCGCCAGGGAATCCTCAGCGTCCTGTCTACATTTTTTGTACTCTTTATACGCCTCCACCAGAGGGGTCAGATCGCTCTGTTCCTTCATCAGCTCCCGGAAATGCTGCTGGTTATCCGTCACCCCCGGTTCCGCCAGCTCGTTCATGATCTCCTCAAACCGCCTCAGCAGATCGTCCAATCTGTCAAACATATGAATACTCTCTCCTTATTTCCACTACAATAAATTTACACCGGTACACCTGACCGCCCGCAGGCGTACAGCGTTCCGAACACCACCCGATCAAGCCCCGAAAAGTCCTTCACGATCTCAATCTCACGGAACCCGCTTTCCTCCATGATCCGGCGGACCGCCTCCCCCTGGTCATATCCGATCTCGTAAAACAACATCCCGCCTCTGGGCAGATGGTCTTTCGCCCCCGCCGTGATCTCTCTGTAAAAAAACAGTCCGTCCTCCCCGCCGTCCAGCGCCGTGCGGGGGTCGTGGTCTCGCACTTCCGGCATCAGGTTCTCGATATCAGCCCGCCTGATATAGGGTGGATTGGAGACAATGATCTCAAACTGCCCTTCTATCTCTGCAAATAAATCGCTCTCCGCAAAGCTGACACCCTCCGCGGAAAGCCTCTCCGCGTTCGCTCTTGCCGTCCGCAGAGCTTTCTCCGAAATATCCGCCCCCACCCCCCGGCAATCGTTGGAGTAGTGAAGCAGACTCAACAGTATACAGCCGCTGCCCGTCCCGATATCCAGAATCCGCATACCATCGTGCAGATGCTTCAGCACCTCCTCCACCAGAATCTCCGTGTCCGGCCGCGGGCAGAGCACATCCTGATTGACCTCAAAAGTCAGCCCCATAAATTCCGTCTTCCCAAGTATATGCTGAAGCGGAATCCGCTTTGATCTGCTCACAATACTTTCCAGATACCGTCTTTCCTGCTCCTCCGTCAGCTCTCTCCCCCCGTGCGCATAGAGGGCCGTCCGGTCGGTGCCGCAGATCTCTTCCAGGAGGAGCCTGGCGTCCAGAGCCGCCTCCTCTATCCGCGCCCTCTTAAGAGCCTCGGTTCCCTGCCTGTAAATTTCCTGATACTGCATCTTCTTTCCTATACGCCCTCTCTGTTCACTCTATCTCATCCGATCCGATAAAACTGGGCTCATCTTCCTCCTCTATCTCCAGATCCCTCTGCTCCTGTTCCTGACCATCCTCGTAGCCGAAGTTCTCCCTCAGATAGGTCTTCCAGTCGAACACCGCTTCCACCGCTTTTATCGCGACTTCCACCATGCCCTCGTCCGGTTCCTTTGTGGTCAGCCCCTGCAGCCAGAGCCCCGGTGCCGATATCGCGCGCACCAGCCAGTTGTCCGATCTGCCCGCGAGCCGGATGATCTCATAGGCGATCCCTGCGATCACCGGGATCAACAGGATGCGCAGCCCCACCTTCAAGGCCATATTGTCCACACGGATAAAGAAAAAGAGAACTACGCTGACCAGCATGACGAACAACAGAAAGCTCGTACCGCATCGCCTGTGCTGTTTGGAGCTCCTCATCACATTTTCCACCGTCAGCTCCTGCCCTTTTTCAATACAGTTGATACATTTATGCTCCGCCCCATGGTACATATATACCCGCCTGATATCCTTCATAAGCGAGATCATAAGCACATAGAGCACAAAGATCAGTATGCGGATCACTCCCTCGATGATCGCCAGGAGGGAGTCGTTTCTGACAAATCTTTTCAAATAGTCGGAGATAAAATAGGGCAGCACCATAAAGAGCCCCACCGCAAAGAGAACCGCGACGATCGTTGTAAGCGCCATCAGGACACTCTCCGCCTTATCCTTAAAGACGCCGTCCAGCACCCTGTCCGCCTTCGTCTCCTCCGCGCCCCCCTCCTCGTAGAAAGAGGCGGAATGGTTCAGGCATCTTGTGCCCAGTCTCAGCGAGTCCGCAAAAGAAAATATTCCCCGGATAAAGGGAAGCTTTGTGATCTTACTGTTCCCCAGAATGCCGGCATACTCTCCGATCTCCACATCGATCTCGCCGTTCGGTTTTCTGACGGCAACCGAATAGCGAGTATTATTTTTCATCATAATCCCTTCCAACACCGCCTGACCGCCGATGCCGGAATAGCATCTTCTTCTCTTACCCATGGATCCGCTCCCACTAAATTTATTGCATGAATGAAAAGAAGGTTGAGGATAACTTTTCCCCAACCCCTTCTTGATCATCTTATTTTGCTGCCATACCGTATTTCTTATTAAACTTATCAATACGTCCATCCGCTCTGGCGCTCTTCTGTTGTCCAGTGTAGAATGAATGACATTTGGAACAAACTTCAACGTGGATTTCCGGTTTTGTGGAGCCTGTTACGAATGTATTGCCACAGTTACATGTCACAGTTGCCTGATAGTAGGCAGGATGCAGTCCTTCTTTCATTTTTTTCACCTCTCTATTTCCATTTGCGATTATTTTTCTATCATATTACCGTCAATCTCAGCGACAGCTTAGTTATTATAACATAACGCATTGTTCTATGCAAGTATAAATTTCGCGTTTTTATTCTCTAAATGAATTTCATTTTCCGAACCATATTTACGAACTCACCGTTTGTCTTTGTTCTGGCAAACAGATCCAGGATCTTGTCCACCGCCTCATCCGCCTTCATCCCGTTCAGGGCCTTTCGCAGAATGTTGATGATCTCCTGCTCATCCGGCGTGAGGAGCAGATCTTCCCGCCTGGTGCTGGATTTCGCGATGTCCACCGCCGGGAACACTCTCTTCTCGGACAGCTTGCGGTCCAGAACCATCTCCATATTGCCGGTTCCCTTAAATTCCTCATAGATCACATCGTCCATCTTGGATCCCGTCTCCACGAGAGCTGTCGCCAGAATCGTCAGGCTGCCGCCGCCGCGCATATTTCTCGCCGCGCCGAAGAAACGTTTGGGCATATGGAGCGCCGCCGGGTCGAGACCGCCGGAGAGCGTTCTGCCTGAAGGGGGTACCGTCAGGTTGTAGGCCCTTGTCAGACGGGTGATGGAATCTAACAGAATACAGACATCCTGTTTGTGCTCCACCAGCCTCTTGGCACGCTCGATTACCATCTCCGCCACACGTTTGTGATGCTCCGGCAGCTCATCGAACGTAGAGTAGATCACCTCCACATTGGGACCCTCGATCGCCTCCTTAAAGTCCGTCACCTCCTCCGGTCTCTCATCGATCAGCAGAATGATGAGGTGCACGTTGGGGCTCGTCCTCTTCAGGGATCTCGCCACTTCCTTTAACAGTGTTGTCTTACCCGCTTTGGGCGGCGACACGATCATACCTCGCTGTCCCTTTCCGACCGGGCTGATCAGATCCATAATGCGCATGGCGATGGAACCGCCGGGCGTCTCAAGCCGCAGTCTTTCATCCGGGAAAACCGGGGTCATATCTTCAAAGTTCGTTCTGCGCTGGGCGATCTCCGGCGGAAAGCCGTTGATCTTCCTTACATACAGCAGCGCGCTGAATTTTTCACTCTGCGTCTTTATTCTCGTATTTCCCTCCACGATGTCGCCTGTTTTGAGATTAAAACGCCTGATCTGGCTTGGCGCCACATAGACATCGTTTTCCCCGGGAAGATAATTTTCACAGCGGATAAAGCCGTAACCGTCAGGCATCACTTCCAAAATACCGTTCGCCTTGATGCCGCTGTCCAGCTCTGAGGGAAATTTCTCTTTCTCCCCCTCGGGGCTGCTGCCGGGTATAATGGACTTCGCCTCCACCACTTTACCCTTTTCTTCGTCCTTTTTATCTTCCTCCAGCATCGCTTCGATCAGTTCCGCTTTTTTCAATCCCGAAATGCGAATACCTCTCACTTTAGCGATTTCTTTCAGATCGTTCAGTGCAAGAGATTCATATTTTTCTCTCATATCACTCATATTACTGTTTTTTCTCCTTTCTCCACTATCTTTTCGCTTTTTCCATTCATTTTGAATTTGTTCAGGATATCGAATAGCATACAGATACCTTACGGCTTATCGTCCAATATCAAGATATGATAAAGATTTCTCTGCTCAATATGCACATTATACCTTACAAAACCGGACGTGCCAACCTTTTTTTTCATTTTTTTCAAAATTTCATAAAAAATATTTCTCCCCAAAGACTTGCAAGGTCATTCAAAAATATATATCATAAACATAGCTTTAATAAAACAATGAAAAGAGGCATACCAATGACAATAAATGAAAAAGCGCTGAAACTTCATGAGACATGGAAAGGAAAACTGGAAACGGTATCCAAAACCCCTGTCAAGTCCAGGGAAGATCTCTCCCTGGCCTACACGCCCGGTGTCGCCGAGCCCTGCAAAGTGATCGCCAACGACAGGGAGGCCGCATACACCTACACCTGGAAATCCAACACCGTGGCGGTCGTCTCGGACGGCTCCGCCGTCCTCGGACTCGGCAATATCGGCCCTCACGCCGCGATGCCGGTCATGGAGGGAAAAGCGGTTCTGTTCAAGGAATTCGGCGGCGTCAACGCGGTTCCGATCTGCCTGGACACCCAGGACACGGAGGAGATCATCAAAGCGGTCACCTACCTTGCGCCTGGTTTCGGCGGCATCAATCTGGAAGATATCTCCGCTCCCAGATGTTTTGAAATAGAGGAGCGCCTGAAACAGACTCTGGATATCCCGGTATTCCACGACGATCAGCACGGCACCGCCATCGTCGTACTGGCCGGCATCATCAATGCTCTGAAAGTCGTAAAAAAGCAGGCACGGGAATGTAAGGTCGTCGTAAACGGGGCGGGCAGCGCCGGTATCGCCATCACAAAACTTCTGTTAAAATACGGCTTCATCAATGTGATCCTGTGCGACAGGGCAGGCATCTTATCCAGGTCTTACGAGGGATTGAACTGGATGCAGCAAAACATGGTGGAGATCACCAACCCCGGCCAGGAGACGGGAACCCTGGCGGATGCCATGAAGGGAGCCGATATCTTTGTGGGCGTGTCCGCCCCCAACATCGTAACACCAGTTATGGTTTCCTCCATGAATAAGGACTCCATCCTGTTCGCCATGGCAAACCCTGTCCCGGAGATCATGCCGGATGCGGCAAAAGCTGCCGGCGCGAAAATTGTCGGTACCGGCCGGTCCGATTTTCCCAATCAGGTCAACAACGTGGTCGCCTTCCCCGGCATCTTCAAGGGTGCCCTGGAAGGCCGCGCGAGACAGATCACGGAGGAGATGAAGCTCGCCGCGGCAAAGGCGATCGCCTCTCTCGTACCTGACGATAAATTAAATGAGGATTATATTATGCCGGAAGCCTTTGACCCTATTGTCGCGGAGGTCGTCGCCCAGGCTGTCAAAGATCACATATAAAACCGGAGGTCCGATATGTTGCAGGAACCGCTTACCCTCTATAAACTGATCATCCTCTATCTGCTCAAAAAAGCCGCCCTGCCTCTGTCGAAACAGAGAGTCTGCAACTTTATTCTGGATAAGGGATATACCAACTATATTCTGTTGAATCAGGCTATCGGCGAGCTGATCGACGCCGGCATGGTCCTGCCCCAGCAGATCAATGAGCGCTCTCATCTGTCCCTGACGGACGAGGGCGCCCAGACGCTGTCCTTTTTTCAGGCCAACATCAGCGATGTCACCAAGGAAGAGATCCTTTCCTATCTGAGAGAAAACAGACTGGAACTGCTCTCCGAGATCTCCATCGTCGCAAACTATGACAGAGTTTCCGGCGGAGAATTTGAGGCGCATCTGCTCGCAAAGGAAAAGGGGGTCTCCCTGGTCGATATCAGGCTTTCTGTCCCCTCCGAGGATACCGCCGCCGCCATCTGCAGAAACTGGCGTGAAAAAAACGAGGAGATCTATCAACTTCTTGTGGAGAAGCTGTTTTGATCACAGCTTCTTTTCTTTCAGCCGTCTCATATGTTCTTTTATTTTCGCCTCATACCCGTTGCCGTCCGGCTTAAAAAACTCTTTCCCCGTCAGTTCGTAGGGCAGATACTGCTGCTCGACATAGTGATTCGGGTAATCGTGGGCATACTGGTAGCCCAGACCTCTGCCCAGCTTCGCGGCGCCTCTGTAATGGGAGTCCTGCAGATGGGCCGGAACCGGCAGATTTCCGGTATTCCGCACTTCCGCTGCCGCCTCAACCACCGCCACGCAGGAGGCGTTGCTCTTCGGCGCCGTGGCGACATAGATTACAGCCTCCGACAGAATGATCTTTGCCTCCGGCATCCCCACTCTCTCCACCGCCAGCGATGCGCTGACTGCAACAGTCAAAGCATTGGGGTCCGCCATTCCCACATCCTCCGACGCGCATATCATAATTCTTCTCGCGATAAACTTGATATCCTCACCGGATTCCAGCATCCGGGCCAGATAGTATACCGCCGCATCCGGGTCAGAGCCGCGCATGCTCTTGATAAAAGCGGAGATGACATCGTAATGATTGTCCCCCGTCTTATCGTAGCGCATACTGCGCTTCTGAATGCATTCCTTCACCACATCCAGCGTCAGATGAATTTTCTCATCCGCGCTGCGCTCCGTCGTCAAAACCCCCAGCTCCACTGCATTTAACGCTTTTCGCGCGTCTCCGTCCGCAAGGTCCGCCAAAAATTCCAGAGCATCCTTCTCCACCACCGCGTCGTAGGCCCCCATCCCCCTCTCTTTATCCTCCACAGCGCGCAGAATAAGCTTTTTGATATCCTCCGGCTCCAACGGCTTCAACTCAAAGACGATCGAGCGGGAAATCAGCGCTCCGTTCACCTCAAAATACGGATTTTCCGTCGTAGCGCCGATCAGGATGATCGTCCCGTCCTCCACAAAGGGGAGAAGATAGTCCTGCTGTCCCTTGTTAAAGCGATGGATCTCATCGATAAAAAGGATCGTCCGCTTCCCGAACATGCCGAGATCCTCCCTGGCTTTCTCCACCACTGTCTCCATGTCCTTTTTTCCCGCCACGGTGGCATTGATCTGGGTAAACTCCGATTTTGTGGTTCCCGCGATCACCTTCGCCAGTGTGGTCTTCCCTGTCCCGGGAGGTCCGTAAAAAATGATCGAACTGATCTTGTCCGCCGAGATAGCGCGGTAAAGCAGGGTGTCCTTTCCTATAATATGCTGCTGTCCTACCACCTCATCCAATGTCCGCGGACGAAGCCTCGCCGCCAGAGGGGATTCTTTTTTCATCGCACTCTGGCGCATATACTCAAATAGATCCATGGGAAATCTCCTTTTTATCAGCCGAACCGGTTGTCTGTAAAATCATCTCATATTTATATTGACCGGAGCAGTCCTTCCAATCCCCGCTCCCGAAAAATATCCTTGTAATATCCGATCTCGTCCTGGATCAGTTCATCGATGACACGCATACCCAGCACTTCCACAGGGGCTTTATCGTCTGTCAAAAGCTCGCCGGTACTCTCATAGGCCATCAGATTGTCTTCCACCTGTCCCATCATAGCCGTCAGTTCTTCCTGATTGAGTTGTTTTCTGTTTTCCGACAGAAGTGTCAGCATATTTTCATTCTCCGAGGCGAAGAGCTCCCGGTTCGTCGCCCCCTTTACATCCACCGTGTAGACGTTGGAAAACACACTGGATATCGTATCCGCAAGACAGACATTGATCCCGCCGGCCCCGTCCGATTTCATATTCATATTTACGACCATGACGCCGTCTTCTTTCAGATGTTCCCTGACCAGCTCAAAAAATTCCGCGGAGGACATCTGAAAGGGGATCGTGATATCCTGGTAGGCGTCCACCATGATCACATCGTACTTTTTGTCGATCGCCTGCAGATAGGCCCTTCCATCATAGGTCGTCACCGGTATATCCGACGGCAGATCAAAATAAGTCCCCGCCAGATCCGTGATTTTCTGATCGATCTCCACGCCTTCCACCGCTACATTGTCAAAATATTTTTTGCATTGATGCGCATAGGTTCCCGTCCCCATGCCAAGAATCAGAATTTCCGTCTTCTCTTTCCCGGGCACATCCGCCATCAGAGGCGCCGCCAAAGCGTAATCATAGTACATACCGGTCAATCCGTCTTCCTTCATTTTGATGGACTGTACCCCGAACAGCACGTTGGTAGATAATATGACGCTTCTGTCATCTTCTTTCACCTGCAGATAATTGTAGATCGATTCGCCCTCATAGGTTAAACCGGTCTCCCAAAACGCGAAGCTTCCGGAATGTCCCAGCACGCTGCAGAGAACAAAAAGAATCACCGAGACCGCGACCGCCCCCTTCGCTGTTTTCCTGTTGAGAAAATAGAGCAGTCCGAGGAGCAGCAGAATGCCGGAGAAGATCAAAAAGGTGATGGATGTCCCCACCGCGGGAATCGTCACAAACGTCGGCAAAAACGTGCCGATTATGCTGCCGATCGTGTTGCAGGCTCCCAGCGCCCCCACGGTCTTCCCGCTCTCCTCCATACTTCCCATCGTATATTTTACGAGGGACGGCGTCACCGTTCCCAGCAGGAACAGCGGAAAGACAAAAAGGATCATACAGGCAAAAAACGCCGCCCATATCAGAAAATTCGTATTGATCGTCAGAATCAGCACTCCGGAGATACCCAGAATGATATATTTCCCGACCACCGGGATCGCCGCGATCCAGACTGCCGACACCAAAAGCCTCCTGTAGAGCCTGTCCGGCCTCGGATCCCTGTCCGCGCTCCTTCCGCCGTAAATATTGCCGAGCGCCATCGCGATCATGATCGTTCCGATGATGATCGTCCACACGATCTGGGAGGAACTGAAATAAGGCGCCAGCAGACGGCTCGCTCCGAGTTCCACCGCCATCACCGCCATCCCGGCAAAAAACTCCGTGGCGTATAAATAATATTTGTTGCTTAATATATTCTTCTTCATTTCGTCAGTACCTTTCCATTTCCTTGTCCCATACAGTATACAGGAAAATTTTTCTTTTCTCAATGCCTGATGTAAATGTCTCCCGCAGCGTGCCCTCTCTCCTCCAGTCTCACTGCGATCCCAAACATCCTTCTATCCAACAGATGATACATCCTCCTTCTCGTCCAGCAGATTCCCTGAATATACTCCCTCTGCGCCTGATCCAGCGTCTGAAGCAGTTCCTCCGTGCCGTCCATCCCAAAGTCGCAGGCAATATAGACTGTTTTCTCCGCATCCCTGTGTTTTGTCTCCGCAGGCAGTTCAGCGCCGCTTTTCCCTTCCCTATATAATAGAAGAAACGCGGAAAATTCCATCTCCTTCCATTTCCCCGTCTTCATCCCCTTATCCGCCCCTGCGCTTTCTCCCGCGCTGCCCGCGACGACGACTCTCCGGAAACTGGGCTTACCGTACTTGTCATATTCCCGCACATATTCGATCCTCTCAGGCTCTTCGTACACCTCCGGTCTGACTTTCAACAGAACGCCGCTCTCCATCAGATGCTTTGTGAGCGTCTCCCGCACCGTCTCATAGGGCACCGGGAAACTTAGCCGGTCCGCTATCTGTCTGGCCGTAAATCCCCTGTCCGCCAGATGGCGGATCGCTCCGCCCCCCGCCTCCTCAAATATAAAATTGTGCAGTGCGTCATAAAAATAATTTTCCACTTTTCTTTTTCCTGAAACTGTGTTATGATAACAGAGATGGAAGCATAGCTCAGCCGGGATGAGCGTTCGCCTCACACGCGAAAGGTCAGGAGTTCGAGCCTCCTTGCTTCCATTTTTCGTGCCCTGAAATGGCGTATATATGCTGTTTTCAGGGTTTTTGCAAATCCATTTTATCAGAATCCTCCAAAAACTTCAATTCCTTGACTTTATCGTGCATCTACCTTAAAATAAATTGCAGAGGGAATCCAAAGAATTCCCAATAAAGATAAGGAGATGCCTTATGCAAAAACGGATATTAGTCGTAGACGACGATGCAATGAACTTGAGAAGGGCAGAGAGGCTTTTAAAGGATCAGTACGACATTGTTCTCGCCGCTTCCGGACAGGAAGCGCTCGAAAAACTCAGACAGGGAAATATCGACCTGATCCTCCTCGATATAGCGATGCCGGAAATGGACGGGCTGGAGACCTTTAAGCACATGAAAGAATCCTCCATCAACATTCCCGTTATCTTTTTGACGGCGTCCGGCGATGAAGACGATGTGCGCAACGCGATCAATCTGGGGGCAGTCAATTATCTGCGGAAACCGTTTCCTCCGAAGGAACTGCTAAATCGTGTCGCGGCGGGATTGGAGAAGACATGAGAACAAAAGGACAAACCAGTATCCATCTGCTCCTCGCAGCCGTTGTGACCATATTCGGCGTCATGCTGATGTTCATCACGATCGCGATGTCGTGGGAGGCGTGGATGGTTCCCGTCATTGTAGCCGGCAACTCCCTTGTATGGATTCTGCATATCGGAAGGGTCGGCTCCGAAACATTCTATGAAAATCTGTGCGCCGGTTTGCTGATGATCGGTTTTTTTTTCTTTGGCGTGCACCATGCTGTCCTCTATGATATTCCCGGCGTTGCCTGCATGGTTCTCCTGGTGTTTTCCATGTTCGACAAAAAGCGGCTTGTCTACATGGCCGCCGCCCTGTATGTGCTGGTATTGCTGTACCAGTTCATTATCCTGCGCACCATCTCCCCTCTCGTCAACGCGCAGGAGGCGGCGCATCTTAGTTTCGGTGCCTCCCTGGTGGTCGGCTCCGCGGCGATAGCGATATACCGGATCAACAAAAGACGGGAGGACCAGTTCACTCAGATGCGCATTCTGAAAGAGCTCGAGACGGCTGGACAGCAGAACGCTGAATTTTTGTCCAATGTATCCCACGAGCTGCGCACTCCCATCAACATGGTTCTGGGCATCAGCGAAGTCATACTGGACAAAGTCATCTCCCCGGAGGTACTGGAGGGATTACACTCCATACGACTGGCAGGCAAGCGCCTCTCAAACCAGATCAACAACATGCTCGACTATACGGAGATCGCGGAGGGGACATTGACGCCCGCAATGGAAACATACATGATCACTTCCGTGTTGAACGACGTCATCACCATGACCGCCATGCAGAACAGCAGACATCAGCTGGAGATGGTGTTCGATATCGATCCCAAAATACCGGCTTCCCTCATCGGAGATTCCGAAAAGATCTCCCATGTCCTCAAGATCCTGATGGAAAACTCCATCAAGTTTACAGAGAAGGGCGGCATCAATCTCTGCATTGGCTTCCGGCCGGAGAGCTACGGGATCAACCTGATCATTGACATTTATGACACCGGAATCGGCATGACCGATTCACAGCTCGCCCAGATCTGCGACGATTTCTATCAGGCGGATTCCGGGAGCAGCCGTTTTGCCGGCGGACTGGGGCTCGGTCTTCCCATCGCCCAGGGACTGCTTCACGCCATGGGCGGCTTTATCCATTTTGAAAGTAAAGGACAGCAGGGCCTTGAGGTCCATATCACCATTCCCCAGGGCGTGGCGGACGCCTCCCCGTCCATGACGGTCTCCCACGCGGAGAAACTCAGTATTGCCTGCTACTTCCGGCCGGAGCGCTACAGCAGCGATGAGTTGAGCAGTTATTACGACAACATGATCCTGCACATGGTGGAGGGGCTCAACATCGAGGGCTACCAGGTACATAGTTTTGAAGGTCTGCAAAATATCCTGCAAAATCATAACCTGACCCATGTATTTATCGCCCAGTCTGAATATGAAGAAAACAGTTCCTACTACGAGGAGCTCGCCTCCTCCCTCCGGGTCGTACTGATTGCGGACAGGAACTTTACGCCTGACGAAGACAGCAGGATGCTTTTGATCCGCAAGCCATTTTTCGCTCTTTCCGTGGTGAATCTCCTAAACGGTGAATCGGGAGAAAACGATTTTGATGAAGCCCAGGCGGCCGGACGCAAACCTTTTTCCTGCCCGGGCATCCGTGCGCTGGCCGTCGATGACGAGGAGATGAACCTGGTCGTTGCAAAGGGTGTTTTAGGCAGCTACGGAATACAGGTGGATACCTGCCTGAGCGGCAGAGAGGCCGTAGACCGCTGTGCTGGCTCCTCCTACGATATCGTCTTCCTGGACCACATGATGCCCGGGTTTGACGGTGTGGAGACATTGAAGAGGATCCGCGAGCTGGATGACACCGTCTATCAGGATCTGCCGATCATCGCCCTGACCGCAAATACCGTCAGCGGCGCCAGGGAGATGTTCCGAAACGAGGGCTTTACGGAGTTTATCCCCAAACCTATCGAGCGCTCCGTACTGGAGCGGGTACTGCGCAAGGTGCTGCCGCCGCACTGTATTCAGTACGGTGTGACGTCAGCGCCCCAGCCGAAGCAGCAGCCGGAGCCTCAACCGCAGCCGGAACCTCAACTGCAGCCGGAACCGGAACCGTCCGCCCCCTTCGCCTCTCTCGCCTGGATCGGCGTCAACGTGCAGATGGGGTTGGATTACTGCAACGGGGAAGAGGATTTTTATCAGGAGATGCTGGAAATGTTCCAGTCCCAGAGCGAAGAAAAAAAGGCGGAGATCGTCTCCCTGTATGAGACCGCGGACTGGGCAAATTACGCCATCAAAGTCCACGCTTTAAAAAGTACGTCCCTGACCATCGGCGCGGAAAAGCTCTCCGAACAGGCCAAGGCGCTGGAACAGGCCGGAAAAAACGCGGACGCGGAATATATCCGGCAAAATCACCCTGTGCTGCTCTCCTTATACGACGAAGTCTGTGCGTGCATTGCCTCACCGGAGAAAATATCGCGGCAAAATGAACAGGAGGAGACTGCGAATGTTTAAAAAATGGGTTGAAACAATATTTGATCACAGGATCAGCCTGCGGGAGCGCATGTTCCGCATAGTCACAGCCATCTGTATGATCGCTCTGATCATCATCCTCCCTATGGGCAGGACCCTTATCAATCTGCTGATCCTGGCGGCAAGCCTTGTCAGCATCTCCTACATTGTAAAATTCAGCATCAGAAAGAACTGTATCAACGGAGGAGCGACAGCGATCTCCGTGTTGCTGCTCCTTCTTTTTCCGATCAGTTTTTTTACGGCGGGCGGCTTCTACAGCGGTATGCCCGAGTGGTTCATCCTCTGTTTTATCTATATCAGCATCACTCTGGAGGGACGGCGCAAAGGCGTATTTTTCCTGCTCTGCGCCTTCGAGACTCTGCTCTGTTACTATATAGCCTTTCAGTTCCCGGAGGTTGTCGCCCGAAACACGCAGCGGAATTCCTTTTTTGATTCCGCCACTTCCGTTATCCTTGTCGGCACGCTGACCAGCGTGATGCTTCTGTTTTTGAAAAGGCTCTATGAAGAGGAAAACGAATTATCCGTACGGCAGAAAAAGGAGATCGAGGAGCTCAACAAGGCGGAGAACCACTTTTTCTCCAGCATGAGCCACGAAATACGCACCCCCATCAACACGATCATCGGTCTGAACGAGATCATTCTGCGGGGCGATATCTCCGAGGATGTGGCTGAGAACGCGAGGAATATCCAGGGCGCCAGCAAAATGCTGCTCACGCTCATCAATGATATCCTGGATCTCTCCAAGATCCAGTCCGGAAAGATGGAAATCGTGAATGTGTCCTACGAAACCGGGATCCTGTTCTCGGAGATCGTCAATATGATATGGATCAAAGCCAAAGAGAAGGGACTGGAATTCCGTCTTCATGTGGATCCCTCGATCCCGAGTATGCTCTGCGGCGACGAGGTGCGCATCAAGCAGGTTCTGATCAATCTTCTGAACAATGCCGTAAAATACACAAGTGAGGGATCTGTCTCGCTCTCCGTCCGCTGTGAACGCCTGACACTGAACCGGGTCCGCGTCTGGTATTCCGTAGAAGATACCGGGCTCGGCGTCAAGAAAGAGAACATCCCCTATATTTTTAATGCCTTTAAGCGGGTGGATGAGGAGAAAAACCGCCATATCGAGGGAACCGGCTTAGGACTCAGCATCGTCAAACAGCTGGTGGAACTCATGGGCGGCGAGATAAACGTCAACAGTGTCTATACAAAGGGCTCCACTTTCTCTGTCATGCTGGAACAGGATATTGTGGACGATCAGGAACTGGGGACATTTACGCTGGCCTCCCGCGCCAAAAGCCGCCAGACGGAACGCTACAGGCAGAGTTTTGAGGCGCCCGACGCGCATATTCTTGTCGTGGACGATAATGACATGAACCTGAAGGTGGTTCGAAAACTCCTGGCGGAGACAAAAGTGCAGATCGACACGGCTTCCAGCGGCGTCGAATGCCTGAAACTGACGCAGAATATCCACTATGAGGCCATTTTGATGGATCACCTGATGCCGGAGATGGACGGGATCGAATGCCTGCACGCACTTCGCGTTCAGCCCGGCGGATTATGCCGGGATGTGCCCGTGATCGCTCTCACCGCCAACGCCGGGAGCAATAATCAGCTTCTCTACAAGAGGGAAGGCTTCAGCGGCTATCTGGCAAAACCGGTCAGCGGCGCTCTGCTCGAGGCCGCCGTCCTCAGCATTCTGCCGAAAGACATGGTCACGCTGAGCGACAACGCCAGAAACGAGGAGATCGGAAAGGATGTACTGATCTTTGAACATGCCAAACGTCTCTCCATCGCCGTCACCACCGACAGCGTCTGTGATCTCCCGGAGACCCTGAAAAAGCGGTTCGGCATCTCTGTATGCCCCTACTACATCTGCACGGAACAGGGACGTTTTCTCGATGGGATCGAGATAACGGCTGATGATCTGCTCTCCCATGTGGCCAGCGGAAAAAAAGGGTTCTCCCTGCCGCCAGGCGTGGAAGATTACGAGAAATTTTTTGCCGAAAAACTGACTGAAGCCCAGAATGTCATCCATATCACCATGGCAAAGCATGCCAGCCAGGGATATCTTAATGCCCTCGAGGCGGCGAAGTCTTTCGAGAATGTAACGGTGCTGGATTCCGGGCACCTCTCCTGCGGGCTTGGGCTCGTTGTCCTCCACGCTGCCGCCATGGCTGAAAAGCACGCTTCGAAGTCGGAGATCATCCAGGCTGTGAAAACCTTAAGGCGATATGTTTCCACCACCTCGATCATCAACAGCACCTACATGATGTACAAAGCAGGAAAAATCTCCAGGCGGATGCAAGGCCTCTGCGACGCGTTGCTGCTGCATCCCATCATCGGTCTGCATCAGAGTAAAATGACCGTGAGCGGTCTGGCGATAGGCAGTTTCGCGCATGTCGCCAGGCATTATGTGCGAAAAATGTTCGTCGGCACACGAAATATAGACCGACGTGTTCTCTTTATCACCTACGCCGGAATGGACGATGAAAAACTGCGATTTGTCCAGTCTCTTGTAAAACAGTATTGTCCCTTCGAGCGGGTATACCTGCAGAAAGTCTCTTCCGCTGTCGCCTGCAACTGCGGCTCCGGTTCCTTTGGGTTGCTGTTTATGAAAAAAAATGAAACGGGGCAGCAATAGTGCTGCCCTACTCAAACAGTATCTCCTCCACCGTCACAAACTCGAATCCTCTCTCCACCAGAATGTCGATAGAGGCAAACGCCGCGTCTATACTGCTCTGGTAACAATCATGCAGCAGAATAACGCTGTTGTCTCTCGCCTTATCCACAATACTTTTTGTCACCTTATCGGTGTTTCCCGTACACCAGTCGTTTGGATCCACATTCCAGAGAACCGGAAACATATTCAGTTCGTCCTCCAGTTTTTTGTCCCAGGTTCCATAGGGCGGGCGCACATACTGCACTTCCTGTTTCGTTATCTCCTGTATGACCTGATTGGTCAACACAAGTTCATCCCGAAATTTGTCCCGATTGCTGCTTCGAAGCTGGATGTGCGTATAGGTGTGGTTTCCTATGATATGACCTTCCTTCTGCATCCGCTCTATAATCTCGGGATACTCCTTCGCTTTCTCCCCCAGCACGAAAAAAGTGGCCTTAACCCCCCTCTCTTTCAAGCCATCCAGCAATTTTTCCGTGTAGACGGGATGGGGCCCGTCATCAAACGTGATGGCGATCTTTTCCTCTGTCACATCCATTTTCTTCTCACTGACATGAATGTCAATTCCTTTGCTCCATGTATCGACCTTTCTGGTCAGCGCTTCTCTGTAGCCCATGATCAGAAGAACCACCGCCACTGCCTCAAAAACAGGAAAAATCACATCCCACTTTTTCAAGATCCGTTTTAAAACAGCCATACTGCTCCTCAACTCATAAACTTTCGTTCTACACATTTTATGTCTCAAAATATTTCAAAATGCAAGTACACAAAAACAAACGGCCCGGTATGTGCTTTCATCTTCAGTATAGTTGATTCAGTGGGAAATTACAATTTGTCTTCTGTTCTCACACAAACTGATTCTTTTCCACATCATAGCGGTAATTCACCGCCGCCAGCTTTGCCTCGATCTCCTCCCCGGAAACATTCAGGTCCTCGCACATCGCGTCAAAACTTCCATAATAGTCCCTGAGTTTTAGATTGACAAAACTCAGCAGCATAATCGGATCTGATGGTATCATAGATTATTCTCCTCTCTCTTTGCCGACAGGCAGCCGCCCTCATACACGATGCGTATCACATCCTTCTCATGCACTTCACCCGAGAGGATCAGTTTCGCCGACAGAGTCTCCACATATTTCTGTATATACCGTTTGAGCGGTCTCGCGCCGTAGACCGGATCGTACGCCTGCTCAATAATATAGTCCTTTGCGTCCTCCGACAGCGCGATGCACAGTTCCTTATCGCCAAGACGCTTATTCAGGTCATCGATGATCAACGCAATGATACCGCCGATATTTTCCTTTGTCAACGGCTTGAACAGGATCTGCTCATCCAGCCGATTCAAAAACTCCGGCCTGAAATGGGCTCTCAGCTCTTCCATAACAGCTGTTTCGCAATCCTCACTGATACTGCCGTCCTCCTGAATCCCCTCCAGCAGATACTGCGCGCCGATATTCGAGGTCATGATCAGGATCGTATTTTTGAAATCCACGGTGCGGCCCTGGGAGTCTGTGATCCGCCCGTCGTCCAGCACTTGCAGCAGGACATTAAACACATCGGGATGCGCCTTCTCGATCTCGTCGAAGAGCACCACCGAATAGGGCTTCCTTCTAACCGCCTCGGTCAACTGTCCGCCCTCCTCATATCCCACATATCCGGGAGGCGCCCCGATCAGCCTGGATACGGAGTATTTCTCCATATACTCGCTCATGTCGATCCGCACCATATTGTTCTCATCGTCAAACAGACATGCCGCCAGAGACTTCGCCAGTTCGGTCTTGCCCACGCCGGTAGGCCCGAGGAACAGGAAAGAACCGATCGGCTTCGCCGGGTCCTTGATGCCGGCCCTGGAGCGGATGATCGCCTCCGTCACCTTGGTGACGCCCTCGTCCTGTCCGATCACTCGCTTATGCAGCTCCTCGTCCAGATGAAGCGTCTTGTTCCGCTCGCTCTCCGTCAGCTTCGCCACCGGGATGCCGGTCCAGCGGGAGATGATCCTTGCGATCTCCTCCTCCGTCACCTTCTCATGCACCAGCGACAGATCCTTGTTCTTCACAGTCTCTTCCTCGATCTCCAGCTGGCGTTTCAGAGCGGGAAGTTTGGAATACTGCAGCTCTCCCGCCTTCTCGTAATTGCCTTCCCTCTGGGCAACCTCGATCTGACCGTTCACAGCCTCGATCTCCTCCCGGAGTTTGGACAGTTTCTCCACCGAATGTTTCTCGTTGTCCCACTGGGCTTTCCGCTTATCGAGCTCCGCTTTCTCCTCCGCCAGCTCTCTCTGCAGATTGGCTAACCGCTCTCTGCTCAGGCTGTCGTCCTCTTTCTTTAACGCCGCCTCCTCGATCTCCATCTGCATCACACGCCGGTTCAGCTCATCCAACTCCGTCGGCATGGAATCCAGCTCCGTCTTGATCAGCGCGCAGGCCTCATCCACCAGGTCGATCGCCTTATCCGGCAGAAACCTGTCGGAGATATAACGGTTCGACAGGACCGCCGCCGTCACCAGCGCCGTATCCAGGATCTTCACGCCATGGTAAACTTCGTACCTTTCCTTCAGCCCTCTCAAAATGGAGATCGTGTCCTCCACTGTGGGCTCCTCCACCAACACCGGCTGAAAACGCCGCTCAAGCGCCGCGTCCTTCTCCACATACTGTCTGTACTCGTTCAGCGTAGTCGCGCCGATACAGTGCAGCTCTCCCCTGGCCAGCATGGGCTTCAACATATTTCCGGCATCCAGCGCCCCGTCGGTCTTACCTGCCCCGACGATCGTGTGCAGCTCGTCGATAAACAGGATAATCTGACCGTCGGATTTTTTCACATCCTCCAGCACCGCCTTCAGCCGTTCCTCAAACTCGCCCCGGTATTTTGCCCCGGCCACTAACGCTCCCATATCCAGTGCGAAGATCTTCTTATCTTTCAATCCCTGGGGTACATCACCCCGGACGATCCGCTGCGCCAGCCCTTCCACCACCGCAGTCTTGCCCACGCCCGGCTCACCGATCAGTACCGGATTGTTTTTGCTCTTTCTGGACAGGATGCGGATCACATTGCGTATCTCGTTGTCCCTGCCGATCACGGGATCAAGCTTCTGCTGTCTCGCCCGCTCCACCAACTCCTGCCCGTATTTTTCCAGCGTACCATAGGTAGCCTCCGGGTTATCGCTCGTCACCCGCTGATTGCCCCGGATCGTGGACAATGCCTGCAAAAAACGCTCCCTTGTGATGCCGAACTCCCGGAAGATCTCCTTGATCTCCCTGTTTGGTTCTCTGATCATCGACAGGAACAGATGCTCCACGGAGACGTATTCGTCCCCCATCTGCTTCGCCT
The DNA here is from genome assembly GCA_947643595.1 of uncultured bacterium. Taxonomy (GTDB): domain Bacteria; phylum Bacillota; class Clostridia; order Lachnospirales; family Lachnospiraceae; genus 1XD8-76. The sequence continues at coordinate 22,632 of CANRWP010000034.1, forward strand.
CGTCCTCCGCGGAGATCAGTACCTTGTTTAAATACTGCCCGATGTAGACCTGGCCTCCCTGCACCTTGACCCGCTTCTCCAGCGCCTGTTTCACACGGTTCACAAAATATTCCTTCTGGATCTCCATCTTCTCAATCAGCTTTAAGATCAGAGAATCCTCTATCGTCAGCAGACTGTACAGCAGATGCTCCTGCTCGATCTCCTGATTGCCGTATTCGTAAGCCAGTTTCTCACATCTCTCCACCGCCTGGATGGAATTTTGCGTAAATTTTGAAATATTCATAAAAGCACCTCCCTATCTCTATTATTATGTGCTGTCTTTCTCACTGCGATTATAAGATAACACCGTTTGTTAGCCACGTCAATAGGCGAGTGCTAAAATTTTCTGAAAATTTTGTGAAGTGGTAATTTTTATAGTATACCAAGTATAAATAAATCTTTCCAGAACATATGTTCTTTTTGCTTGAACTTTTTTATATAAAGAGTTATACTATATTATATCAGACTTTTATTTACCATATATGCTTATAGTCTTAACTTTATAAAAAAATTTGGGAGGAATTTTGATGACAATTAACAGGTCACTACCGACATATAAGCGTCAAAGATTCTTATTAGATTTTGTAAAACAATTATCAGCTGATGCAACAACAACCGATTTACAAAAGCTAATATTTTTGCATACTAAAAGTGGTTATTCTTCTTATTATGATTTTATACCATATAGGTATGGACCATATTCTTTTCAGCTCGCTGAAGATATAAGCATTCTACTCCAAAATGAATTTTTAATCAAAAAAGATGCCCGAATATATGCAAAGGACTCTCAAGTTAATGAAAATATAAATAATATAGATATAAAACGAGGAGATTTATTGATAAAAAAAGTATATAAAAATTATCCTTATTATGCTATCAATAGTGAAATCGTTGATCGCTTATTTTCATCTACAGAACTTGAAAAAATAAAAAATGGGAAAAATCAACTAAAGCAAACAATGCAAGTCCTCTTTACCATTGGATATGAGGGGCAGTCTTTAGAAACTTTCATTAATAAATTAATTAAAAATGACATCAGACTGCTTTGTGATGTGCGCAAAAACCCTTTAAGCCGTAAATTTGGATTTTCAAAAAGTAAGCTTCAACATATATTGGGCACAATTGGTATTCAATATGTTCATATACCTGAACTTGGAATAGAATCACAAAAAAGAGTAAATTTAAAAAGTATTTCTGACTACCAGCAATTGTTTCAAGAATATGAAACTTCATTATCCAAACGACAAAAATATTTGGATTATGTGCATTTATTATTGTCCAACAATATTCGCATAGTCTTATTGTGCTATGAAAAAGAACCTGAAATGTGTCACCGACATGTAATCAGAGATTATATTATGGAAAAATATAATATAAGGAGTCAGGATTTATAATGGTTGAGAAAAAAAGAGTTTATATCGTTGTAAAAACATATCCTACAATATCTGATAAATATGCTGAATTAGTTTGTACAGCAGGCGTTTTAGAAGATGGATCCTGGATCAGACTATACCCAATACCTTACAGAAAATTGGAGATAAAGCAAAAATATCCTAAGTACACATGGATTCAAGTCGAAGCGGAACGCAACACAAAAGATTTCAGACCAGAAACATATCGCCCAATTAATTTAACTAAAATAATAGTTGAACCGCGCCCCCCAAAAATTGATTGGAATCTGCGCAGAAAAATAATATTCAACAATAAAGAAATATATACAAACCTTCAAAAAATGATTGCACAGGCGAAAGCAAAAACTAATCCTATATCATTAGCAATCTTTAAACCCACAAAGGTACTCAATTTCAAGGCAGAACCAACTTCACGTGAATGGGATTTAAAAAAATTGAATAATTTAAATGCTTTATCTCAACAGTTAAATTTATTCCAAACACCGGAAGAAACGGAAGATGAATTTAAAATTGTACCTAAAGTTCCTTATAAGTTCTCCTACACGTTTGAAGATGATTCCAATAAACAGTCTACATTAATGATAGAAGATTGGGAAATTGGGATGCTGTATTTTAACTGCTTAAAAAAACATCATAATGAATCTATTGCTGTCACTAAAGTAAAAGAAAAATATTTTAACGAGTTCATAAAAAAAGATTTGTATTTTTTTATGGGGACGACAAAAAAATTTCATAATGTTGCTCCAAATCCTTTTATAATTATAGGGGTATTCTATCCTCCGCTTAAACCACCTTTTGAGCAAATGACACTATTTGATGCTTATAAATGATTACCTGTGAAAATCAATAACGCTCGAGGGAAGTCTGCCAGATCTTCCACTCATTGAGTAGAAAATCTTAGGAAAACATTTGCAAAAAGAATAAAAACTCTCAGTGGCAGAAACACTCTACACCCGCACTTCCGCTCCCAAATAGAACGAGTACAGGATCCTCTCCTTCACCTTCTTTCCCGTCAGCCTTGCCAGCGCCTCCTCATAATAGTCGAGCTGCACCCGGTAACGCTCCGCCAGTTCCTCCGGCGATTCAATAACATCCGTTTTGTAATCCAGCAGAACGATCTCATCATCCTCCTCGAAAAACACGTCGATAATCCCCTGGACGAGCACCATCTCCGTATCGGGGAATTCCTCCGACAACCGATCCGCGCTGATTCCCAGCATAAACGGCTGTTCCCGCCACAGTTTTCCCGTCCTCGCCGCCAGCTGCATCCTCCCTGCCACAGAACTGTTCATAAAATATAAAATCTTCTTTTTATTTATGGCTTTCCGGTACTCCTCCGACAAAAGTCCTTCCCCGCACCAGTTTTCCAGATCTCTCTCCAACGTTTCCACGCCATAGCAGAGCGTTTCCCCGCCGGACACCGCTTCACTCAAACCCGCAAAATCCATCAGCTCCATCGCCCGGTGCATGGCGCTGCCCCGCATGGCGCCGGAAATCTTCTCCTCCTCCTGCTCTTTCAAAAACAGGGGCAGGTAAGGCGCCGGCACTTCCTCCTCAAACAACTTTTTGCCGCCGTCGCCCGACTCCCCGGCCATCTCCTCCGCGCTGACTCCCATCCTGTTATGGATGGCAGCCATCTTCAGTTCCGAGACGGTGGTCTTTGCGTACAGCTTTTGCAGATTCTCATGGGGATAAAGATAACCGAATCGTTTTTGCAGGTATTCCTTCATTTTGTCCTCTACCGCACAGGTCCCCAGGTTCATTTTGAAGGTTTCCACGTCATTTATATTTCTGCGATCCTCCGCCATCAAATCCTCCTGAACATCCCTGTTTCTCACGATTTTACAGGCGATATCGCCCGGAAGAAGAAGCGCCGGATCCCCCATTTCCACCCCGCATTCCGCCAGCAACTCTCTGCCTTCCTCTGTCCGCATGATACAGGCTGCCAGCAGTTCCAGAAAGCTGCCCGCACTGCTTCTGACCGAGTAGGGCAATGAGACTTCCTCTCTGCAGCAGATACCGGCCTTCCCCTGCAACAATTTCGCCGCATCATCAGTAACACCCGTTATTATCAGTTTTTCCTTCGCCCTGGTCAGCGCCACATACAGGACTCTCAGCTCCTCCGCCTGGGAATCCAGCAGGATCTTCCGGGAGAGAGCCGCCTTGCGCAGCGTCCGCCTTTTGACACGCACAACCGGATCCACCAGATCCACCGCCATCCCCAGGTCCACATCCATCAGCACGGCAGCGGATGCGTCCCTGCGATTCATCTTCCTGCCCATACCCGCCGCGATACAGACCGGGAATTCCAGTCCTTTGCTCTTGTGGATCGTCATGATCCTGACCACATCCGCCAGCTCATCCTGCGTCCCCGCCTCCCCGGAATCCATGCTGTATTTCTCCATCTGGTCGATATAACGGACAAAATGATAGAGCCCCTTGAAACTGGTCTTCTCAAAGGCCGCCGCTTTCTGAAGCAGCATCTGCGCGTTGGCGCGCCTCTGTTTTCCGCCGGGCAGAGCCGTCACATACTCCAGATAATGCGTCTCCTCCATGATCTTCGAGAGCAGCTCCCGTATGGAAAGCCACACCGCCTGGCGGCGCAGTCTCTCATACCACTCCAAAAAGCCGCGGCACTTCTCCGCGAGATCGTCGGTGAGTTCCCCGTACTTCTTTATCTTTTTATAGAGTCTCATCCGCTCCGGAAAGGCCGCCGCGATGTTTGCCGCCTCCACATCCGTGAAAGACCCGAAGCAGGACTTCATGACCCCGAAGAGCGGAATATCCTGCAGCGGATTGTCCAACACGCGCAGAAGCTGCAGGATGATCTGCACTTCCGAGGTCTCAAAATATCCCGTTCTGGAGCTGATAAAGCAGGGGATCTCCTGTCTCCCGAGCACTTCCTGAAACACCTCGTCGATGCCGCTGCTGCTGCGCAGCAGGATGACGATGTCCCCATATCGCAGAGGCCGCATCTTTCCGTCCTCGCCCAGCACCTCCATCTCCCGCATCATCTTCTTTATGCGCAGGGCGATCACCTCCGCCTCCTGCTCGATCACAGACTTTTCCGGATCTTCCGACCGCTCTATGAACAGCAGTTCCGCCTTATTTTTCGTCTCCCCGTCTTTCGCCGTCCCATCATAATATGCCGCCCCGTAGCGAAGCTGCGCCTTTTCATCGTAATCAATGCCGCCCAGACTGCGGGCGAGAAGCTGACAAAACATCAGATTGACGGCTTCTATCACCTCTTTGCGGCTTCGGAAATTCCGATGCAGATCGATCCTGCGGCACTTCTCCGTGCGGTCGTCATAATTATGGAATTTTTCCATAAAAATCTCGGGCCTGGCCAGCCTGAATTTGTAAATGCTCTGCTTTACATCCCCCACCATGAAACGATTGTGGCGCCCGGCATCCTCCCCGGATATACAACGCAGGATGCATTCCTGTACCAGATTGCTGTCCTGATACTCGTCTATCATGATCTCCCGGAAATATTCCCGCAGCTCTAAGGCCGCCGCCGTGGGTTCCACTGCCATGCCCTCTTCCTTCTCGCCCCGCCGGCAGAGGATCTCCAACGCCAGATGCTCCATATCCGAAAAATCGATCAGGTTCTTCTCCCTCTTTTTCTCCGCAAACCGCTCGCCGAAACGGATCGTCACCTCCGCCAGCTTCCGCACCACCGGGGAGACCTGCCCGCACTGCTCAAAAAGCGCCTCCTCGCCCAGCAAGAAAAACTGCTCCCTCATCTGCTCCAGCTGTTTTTTTACGCCGTTTCTGATCTGCTTTACCGTCTCCCTCTTCTCCGGGTCCACCGCCTCATCCTTTTTGGAGGAGAGCCGGTCAAATCCCACCCTCCCCAGAGCCTCCCGGAGCAGGGAAAAACTCTCTGCAACGCCCGCCGCCGCAAGAGCCTCGCAGCTCTTCTCCAGATTTTCCGCATACATGTAGGGCCCGTCCGGCTGTTCACATATCCGGATGCACTGCCGCAGGGTATCCGCCATCTCCGGCAGCATATTCCCCGCATATTCCATGATATACCGCATAAACGGGGAATGAGCCAGCTCATCCGCCGAAGAAAATTCATAATCGGCTCCGTGCTCTTTCAGCCACTCGGAAGGCCAGGGATAACTCATCGCAAACCGATGAAGAGACAGAATGCTCTCCTCCAGCAGCTTTTCCTTCTTTCCGGTACTGTAGGCCTCCACCAGCTGACGGAAGGCCGCGTCCCCCTTCTCCTCCGACTTCGCGAAAGCCTCCTCCAGCACATCCTCCAGCACATCCTGCTGCAACAGTCCGATCTCTCCCTCGTCCGCCACCCGGAAGGCGGGGTCCAACCCGATCTCCTGAAAATGATTCCTTATCACAAACAGACAAAAACTGTGGATCGTTGTGATCTGCGCATTGTGGACCAGGGTGGACTGCCGTTGTAAATGCTCATTCTCCGGCTGCAATACCAGCTTCTCGGAGATGGCGGCGTTGATCCGCTCCCTCATCTCACTGGCGGCCGCCTTGGTAAACGTCACGATCAAAAGTCTGTCGATATCCGCAGGATCCTCCCCCTCGCTGATCCTGCGGATAATGCGTTCCACCAGCACCGCCGTCTTTCCGCTCCCGGCGGCGGCCGATACCAGTATATTATTGTCCCGCAGCTCGATAGCCTGCTGCTGATCTTCCGTAAACTGCCTCTTCATACGCTTCCCCCACACCGCTCTCTCATTTTCTCCAGGATCTCTTCCCTGCCCTCCTCCGGCAGGACCCGCTTCTCATAGCCCGGCAGCTTTTTGTCGAAACCGCACACTTTACCGTAGGGACAGAAAGTACAGGCCTCCCTGTCCTTTCTGCTGTAAGGGTGCATTCCTATCTCCCCGTCCAGAATGCCGCCGCCCAGCTCCTTCAGCTTATCCGCCGCATAGGAGGATACCAGATCGATGTTCTCTCTGCTCATCAACAGCCCGTTCTCCGCAAAACTCCCGTCTTTCTTCCGGGTGAGCGGCAGCGCCTCCTTCACCGGTCCCGGCGAAGCGTCCATCTTCTCGATAATCTCCTCGTCATCGTTCACGATACCGGTGGGGCGAAGCACTTTGCGCAGTTCCGCGTTGATCTCCTCCGGCGTTTTTTCCTCCCTGAGTTCCAGAATCGGATCGTCGATATGATAATATAAAATACCTGCCGGCACGATCTCCTTCTCCGGCTGCCGCTTTTCTTCATATTCCAGCGCCGCGTTCAGGTAAGTCACAAGCTGCAGCTGAAGCCCGTGATACAGCGCTACGATATCAAAATTATTCTTCCCCGACTTGTAGTCGATGACCTTTACATAACATACGTTATCTTCTTCACAGGTATCCAGCCGGTCGATCCTTCCCACCAGATAGAGTTTCTCTTTTTCCGACAGCGCCACATTGACCGACTCCAGATCCTCCAGAGTGGAGAAGGACATCTCGAACTCTTTCGGCGTAAACTGCCCCTGACGCAGCTGATGCTGCAGGGTAAAGACCGCCCGCCGCAAAATCCGCCCGATCCGGTTCAGGGCATACCGGCTTCTCGCAGTCTCATAGAGCACCGCATTTCCGTACGCCGCGCTCCGCTCCTCCAACACTTCCCGCAAAAGCTTCTCCCCCTCCTCCTGCGGAAAATCCAGCCAGCTGTACTCTGTCTCAGTAAGGCTCTCCGAAAATCCTGCCAGCACCTCGTGAAACAGATTTCCCATATCCACCGCTTCAAACCCGAATTCTCTGCGCTCCTCCAGCTTCAGCTCGTATTTCAGAAAGTGTTCATAGGCACAGGCGGCAAAGATCTCCAGTCTCGTGATGCTTCCCACCAGATGATTTCCACACAGCGCAAGCGCCAGATGTCCTGGAAGCCTTGTCTCTCTGTACCCCGCGAAAGCACTCCGCAGAAGCTTTTCCGTCTCCGCGGCCGTCTCGTCTCTCTCCTGCATCACCCTGAGCAGCTGCAGCAAAAGGGATTCCCTCTCCGCCGGCAGTCGCCCGGCGACCGCTTCGCGCAGCCCGTCCGCCGCATAGTCATAGCTGTCCTCCCAGGTCTCCAGTCGCTCGAATATCTCCTCTTCCTCCGGGCGCTCTGTAATTAAATCAGGATATAATTTTTTTATCATCTCTATCAGATAGGCAGGTCTGAGGGTCTTTCCATCCTGATCGCAGCCTGCCCAGGTCATATACAGCTTCTCCGAGGGCTTTGTCAGATTCATATACAGGTACAGTCTCTGCGTATACATCTTCTGTCTCGGCGAAGGCGCCAGCTCATACTCCGACCCCTGCAGAAACTCTCTGTCTATATCGGAGAGAATACCGCCGCCGGAGGCGTTGCCCGGAATATTCGTATCGTCGATGCCGATAAACAATAACACCCGTATTTCTTTCAGGCGGCTTCGCTGTATATCCCCCACCGTCACATGATCCACATTCTGAGGTATCGTCCCCACCCGCATCTCCGAAAAGCCGGCGTCCAGCAGATCCGCAAACTCCTGATCCGTCATCTCCTCCTCCCCGGAAAGTTCTACGATCTCCGAGAGCAGATCGATAATAAACGGGTATATCTGATGGTACTCTCTCGCCCGGGCCAGATCCCCATGCGCCTCAAACTCCCGCTCAAAAGCCGCCAGCTTTTCCTGAATACGGCTCTCCGCAATAAAATCATAGAGTGCCCGCACTTTCTCCGAGGCGGTCCTGCCCATCTCCCGCAAAAAAGCGGCGCTGCGCAGCACCTCTTCCCTCGCCTCATTCAGCCTCGCGAGCAGAGCTGCACCTTCCTCTTCCGCATCTTCCCCGGAAGACTTTCCCCTGCTCAGATCCTTCGGCAGCCCCGCGAACAGTCTGCTCCACCTGCCAAAGCCGCGGATTCCCATCTCCCGGATGTAATTGTCCAGCTCGTCCGCCGTCTCCGCCGGGATATCCGTCAGCCCCGTCCTGATATAGTGATTTACTGCGTCCGCCGAAAAATCCTGGCTGACGAGCCGAAGTGCGCTGCGGATAAACTCCACAAAGGGATTCAGCAGGATCCCCCTGTTCTGGTCGATAAAAAACGGAATGCCCAGCTTGGAAAATTCGCTGCAGATCACGGTCTCATAATTTTCCAGACTGCCGCAGACCACACCGATATCCCGGAAGCAGCAGCCCTCCTCCCGGATCAGGCGTCTGATCATCCTCGCCGCATACCTCGCCTCCTGCTGCATCCCCGGCAAAAAGGCGAGACGGATTCCCTGCGGTTCCCCGGAAAAGCTCTTCTGGGGATAGCGGAACAGATTCTCTTCCAGATGGGAGAGAGCAGGCATGCTTTTCAGCCTGGGCACCGGCACTTCCCTCAGAAAGATATCCTCCCCCCTATCCGTCCCGGTCTCCTCCGCGCACTTTTCCAGAGCCTTCAGGGTCTTTCTCGAGAGCGCGAACAGACTGTGCTCCCCCGCTTCCTTCCAGGGGTCTTCCCGCCCGTCGAAAAGCAATGTAAAATACACGCTCTCCGCCGTTTTCATGATCTCGCGGATCACCTGGAGCTGAATGGGCGTGAAACCGGTAAAGCCGTCAAAGACGATCGTACACCCCCTCAACAGACAGGATTTTGCCACCCTGTTTGATAATACCTGTAATGATTCTTCCTTCGTCAGGTAATGATCCCTGATATAATCCTCAAACCCCTGATACAGGACCGCCAGATCTTTCAGTTTCCCGGCTAACGCGCCGCGGCTCCCGGAAAAATCGATTATCTTCCGCAGTTCCGCAAGCCCTATCCCATATTGCATAAATTCCGAGATCGCGGATTTGATCTCGTGGATATATCCCTGCTTTTTCAGATAACCGCCCAGCACCTTTAACTCCGGTTTCAGCCGGTCCGCCACGATCCGCAGGATCAGATTTTTCCCCGTATCGTCTAAAACCGGCTGAGATACTCCGCCGGTTTCTTCAAAGACTCTGTATGACAGCCTGCCAAAGCTCAGAACATCAATGTTCATAATGCCATGCCAGGGATGTTTTTCCACAAGCGACCTCTGGGTCTCCATCGTGAACTGATCCGGGACAAGAAACAGATACTTTTTTTCCGGATGCTCCATGGACTCCCGGATCATCCTCTCCTGCAAGATACTGCTCTTTCCCGAACCAGAACCGCCAAAAACAAATGACAGCATAAAAATATTCCCTATATCCTGATATTATTCGTTGTCTTCCTCTTCCTCATCCAGAAAGGTTTCCACTTTTGATCCATTCACCGGAACGGTTTCCTCCGCTACGACCTCCGGCTCTTTCGCCGCTTCCTCCTCCGGCAACGCCTCCTCCGCAGGTACTTCCACTGCCGCTTCCTCCGCTTCCTTCGCGCTCTCTTTTCTCGCCGCGAGAGCCTCTTTTGTCCCCTGGATCACACCGTGGGCAAATTCTTTCGCCTCCCCCGCCGCAAACTGCGCGAAGTCCTTCGCTTCCTCAGCCGCTTTTTTCACTGTCTCGCTCACCCGCTCCGGTGTCAGCGTCACATATCCTCTCTCCCCCTCGTCCTCATCCAGATCATCGCTGAAATCGTCAAAATCGTCGTCCTCGTCCTCCACAGGTCTCGCCACTTTGTCTTTCCCCTGAAGATAATAGTACGCGCCGACCGCCGCCGCACCTATCGCTGTCGCTGCCACCAAAAACTTCCCAAATTTTTTAGCCATTTTTCTCTCCTTCTCCTGCATATTTCAATTTTATTGCTTATTAGTATCTTAATACGAAATGCCCCATATGAAAAGAGGAAATTTTATTATTTTGGGTTGCCGTCTCCCTGCAAATGTGATATAGTTATAGAACTGACTGCCAAAGTCAATTTTACACCCGAAAGAATGGAAATACGAATGAACGAGAAATTTTTTGATCTGAAAAAAGAAAAACAGGACCGCATGATCAACGCCGCATTAAAAATTTTCGGTATGCGCGGTTATTCCTTTGCCAGTACAGACGATATCGTGAAAGAGGCCGGCATCAGCAAGGGACTGCTCTTCCATTATTTCGGTTCCAAGCTGGGACTTTACAGCTTTATATACGATTACAGTGTGCGTTTTATGTCCATGGAACTAAAGGCCGCCGTCGACGCAAAAGAGACGAACTATTTCACTCTGCAGAAACAGATGGAGGCGGGGCGGCTTCAGGTACTGAAAAATTATCCCTGTATGCAGCTTTTTCTGGAAAAGTGCAACGCGGAGAACACGCCGGAAGCACTGACCGCCATTGAAGAGAAAAAGAGGGAGCTGACGGATCTGTATGATGCTTTCGACGCCCAGGCAGATTTCAGCCATCTTCCCGCGGAAACAGACGCTGTAAAACTGCGCCATATTCTGCGTTATACTCTGAAAAGCCTGATGGAGGAGCGTTTTCTGACGGGCAGTTTTCAGGCCGAACTGCTCTATCAGGAAAACGTTGCCTACATTGAGTTTCTGGAAAAGTTCTCTTTTTAGCGGCACTTTTTACTTCCGAATCTCTGTTCTGTCTCACCAGCTCTTTTTAAGTTCCATATCCCAATCCAAAGTATAGGGACCGTCATCCATCGCGCGCAATGTCTCATAGTAACCATAGCGCTTCAATGTCAGAGAATCTTCCGTCACAGCGGGATCGCTCTGCCAAAACTGATAGCCCATCATATAGGAATCCATCATCTCCTCCCAGGAAGAGTACATCTGCTGTAAATTCTTTGAGTTTTCTAACGAAGCATTCATCGCCTCCTCATATGTCATATACTCACAGATATAGAAATCTGTATATAACTGATTGACTCTGCACAGATTCCAGGCCGCGATATAATTTTCATCCTGTCCGTTCTGATAGAGGTAATAGGCGATCACATACCGGAAGAGGTTTTCCTCGATTCCTGACTCCTGAAGCTTCTGCACAAACTCCTCCTCGCCGTATTCAAGCATTCCCATCTCCTCGAGTTCCTCCATACACTCCCGGCATTTTGCCCTGTGTCCTTCCAGCTTGAGAGACTCTACGGTTTCTAACGCAGATTCCTTATCCTCTATGTTCCAATCTCTGTTCAACGCATACTGCACCAGACTGCTGTCCATCCCTGTAGGCTCTACCCCGCCTACCAGTCTCCAGTCCCCCGAATTGCTGTATGTCAACGTCGCATACGTTGCATTGAACCACAGAACAGTATCAGGAAGCTGCTTTTCTCCCTCGCCGCCACAGCGGTCTCTATCTCCTCCAAATCAATGCGGTAACATGTCGCTACTTCATGGATAATAGATACCGTCTCTTCATCTACATTTCCTTCATCCAATTCCAGATTCCATAAAACACCGGCGCCTTCCTGCTGCACATCCAAATAAAAGACCGCCCTGGCGCCAAACTTACTTCCATCAAAAATATTTCTCCCTTTTCGGAAAAGTGTTCCTAATGCATAAATTTTGAAATATTTGGTGTTTTTCCTTATTTGGCTGATATTTTTGCCAAAACGCTTTCAATGGCAAGCGTTATTGTAATAATACCACCTACCACAGAATAATAGTCTATTCCAAATACCAAAGGCAGTAACGAAATAATTGCCGTTGCCAGTGAAAGCCAAAATACAGCCTTGCGCATTTTTTCTAACTTTATTGAAATCAATGCAAGCAGTAAAATGATGCAGGTAAGTAAAGCAGTTATAAATGGCGCAAAATTAGCATACCCAAACGGCGTTAAATTGAAATATGAAAATGTTTCCCTTACTCTTTCTGTTGGCGATGGTGCAAATACTAATACCGCTCCGCAAGGCAAAATTTGTAAAATAATTGTAATAATTGGCAATATTAGTAATCTAATTTTCTTCATAGTCAGCAGCCCCCGAAAAAATTTCGATTTTTATATTTAATTATAAAATAGTTATCTGCCATTTACAATGTATATCGAAAAGTTATTACTCAATGGGTACACAATTCCGAAAAGGGAG
>CANRWP010000035.1 GCA_947643595.1 uncultured bacterium
TCCTCCATCTCTCTCATCTCCTCCCGGGCAATGCGGTAATACTCTTTTGCATAGCGATACTGCCGCAGGGAATATTCTCCGAATTCCACCCCGAGTGTCCTCTTATATTCACACCAGTTGCTCCACAGCAGGCCGCAGGCCGCAATGTAACAGTAAATCTTGATCCGCAAAGTCTTCTCACACCCCTCCGCAAAGTACAGATCAATCAAATGATCCACCTGCGCCCGTTCATAAAAAGAATAAATGCAAAACATGGCGATATCGATATGGGGATCCTGCATACCCGCATATTCCCAGTCTATCATCCGAATGCTTTCCTTTCCGTCCTCATCTACCGCAAACAGAAAATTGTCGGGAACCGCATCAATGTGCGTCAACACCTTTTGCGCCGCATATTTCTCTGTAAAAGGTCTTAACGACAGCACATTCTCTTTCGTCCAAAAATAATCTTTATAGGAGGAAGTCTCCCCTTCCCAAAGACTTTCATAAAATTCGATCTGTCTCCAAATATCAAACTCATGCGCTACGACAAGCTTACATGCGTGGAAAGCCCTCAGTTTTTCCATACATTTTCTAACATCATCCTCCATGCCAGGATCACAGACTCTCGCCCCCTCTATATATTCCGTAATCTTATACCCGTTTTCCGCATTGATATAAATAATCTCGTCGCAGATATTCTGATTCCGTATTTTCCTGTAAACATCAGCCTCTTCCCTACGATTGATAAGCCGCTCTGTCCCCTCACCCGGAATTCTCATGATATATTTTTTTCCCCCGCAGCAAAAAGAAAACGAGCGATTGGTCATCCCCTTTTTCAGCACGGAGATTCCTGTTATGTCTTCCTCTTTCACACACAGAGCTTCTGCCGCAATGGTAATGGCATCCGATCTCAGCTGTTCCGAAGAACTGTCCAATTCCCGGAGCTGTTCATAGGTATTGATCTCCACAATGCCGGAAGAAGTGATTACTCTTGGGTATATCGTCATGCGGCCGTTCTGATACAGCACTTCTTCCCAATAAGCATCCTCATATCTCCTGCCGGAGCAGTATTCGTTTATACGGTCGCGGATCGCCTCCGCATCTTTCTCCAATATATAACTTATTCCCACCATGGCATTTCCCGGCAGTTCCGCCTGCGTTCTCACGAGCTCCATCTTTCGATTGACCCGAACGCCGCTTCCCTCCTCCGCTCTGTCGCTGACCATATACCAGGAATAAAGCTCCTGTCGCCTGAAAAGATTCTCTTCACACCACAGATCACAGGGGAGAATATATGTATTGGAAATATACTTTGATGCCAGATACAGAGAATGCAGATTATTTTTTGCGGCATACTCCGGATTTACAATCAGCTTGACTCCAAAATCATCGATCAAATACTCAAAACTCTCTTTTTTAAACCCGACGACAACATATATCTCCTTTATTCCTGCTTCTCGAAGCTGTTTTATAAGTCTTTCTATCAGCTTTTCCCCCCTCACTTCCAACAGTGCCTTGGGTGTCTCCATATTGATTGGTACCATTCTCATCCCAAATCCAGCCGCAAGGATAATTGCATTCCGGGGACGCCCTGCAGATAATTTTTCCCGGCTCAATCCCGTAAGACACATTTTTTCATCCAGATAACCGCTTTTCACCAAATTTTTTACTGATCGATTGACCAGTCCCAGGGAATATCCCGTTCTCTCCGCCAGAGCGCGCTGACCATCATACACTCCGGATGACAACGACAATAGAACATCCAGCTCTTGTTTGTTCATGTAATTATACCTCATCATTTTCGTGAACTCTCATGTATTAAAATACAGCTTTAAATGCTGTTTGTCAAGTAAGTGTGCCATTATTTCTATACAATACGCCTGCGCTATGTTATTATACTTACATGGTCTGCTGCCACTGGCAGACTCTTCGCAAACTATATCACAAGGAGCCCCCCATGACCAAAAAACACCGCATCCCCGCCGCCCTCCTCATGGCGGCACTCTGGATCTTCCTCATATACCGTTTCGTCGGCATCTTTTTTGAGACCAACGATGACCGCATTCTGTCAGAAATCTTCTCCGGCGCCATGACTGGCGCTCCCGAAGCCCACTCCTACTATGTAGATTATCTCCTGGGTTTCATGCTCTCCCTGCTTTACCGCGCAACGACCGACATCCCCTGGTATGGCGGTATGCTTGTACTGTTTCAGTTTCTGTGCTGTTTTTTTACCGCGGACGCGTTGCTCTCCCGCTGCCGAAACAGAAGAGATGTGTTCTTTGCCCTGATTCTCTGCGCCTTTTTATATATGGACAGCTTTTACATTATCGCAAACATACAGTATACCTCCACTGCGGCCATGCTCGCCATAACGGGCTACCTCTGCCTCTTACTCTATTCCGAAGGCAGGGCGCGTTACCTTGTGTTTTTTCTGCTGGAATTTCTCGCCTACCTGCTGCGCAGCAATGCCATGCTCATGATCCAGCCCCTGGGGGTTCTTGTCCTCGTCGGGTATCACATCGCAGAACATAAAATGTATCGTTTCCGCGCTTTCTCCGTAAAGGAATGGTTGAAAAAATGCCGCCCTCTGTACCACACCGCGATCCTGTTGCTCTTCATCCTGATCATCGGGAAGTCCAGTTACTATATTTTTTATAGTTCATCAGAATGGAAAGAATATGAAAAAATCAACGACGGCGTGACGGAGATCACCGATTATGCCTCGATTCCGGATTACAGCAATGTTCAGGATATACTCCTGAAATATGGAGTGACGGAAAAACAGTATAACGCTTTCCTTCAATATGCCATGATCGAAGAAAACCTCTCCGGGGACTGCCTGCTGGAAGTTGCCAAAGTCGCCCGGGCGGAAAATCCTTCCCCTGATATATCCGAAGTTTTGAAACAATTCGGAAAAAGTTATACGACTCGTGAATATTGGAACCTGAATTTTCTTCTGCTGGCTGTCTGGGCGGTTTTTTTTCTCTATATTATTCTTGGCAAAGCTCTCCCCCTCTTACTCCCGGCGGGAGGAATTTTTCTCGCCCGAAGTGCGCTGTGGCTCTTTCTGCTCCGTGAGGGCCGGACGCCGCCCAGAGTGATGGTTCCTCTGTATCTGGGCGAGATCGCCCTGCTTCTCTGCATATTTTTCCTGACCATCCTGAAAAGAAACGCAGACACCTCCGGAGAGAAACTGATTCGCCGCTTTTGGGGGAAACATATGTCTGTTTTGCTCCTTTTCATACTTCTGCCTTTTGCCGCAAAAACTTTTAAAAGCCAATATTTGCATCTTTCTGCAAAAAATGCCAACGAAGCTATTTATTTTCAGGGCATGCAGGATATAATTTCCTACTGCAACAATCAAACTGAAAAACGCTACTTTATTGATGCCAGCGCACTGATCTATTATCGCGGCAGCGCTTTTGAAACGAAAATTTATGGGAAACGAAATAATGTGATCACCGGCTGCTGGTATTCCGGCGCACCTGTTTTGTACCAATATGAAAAAGACTATTTTACCGATTGCGATACCATATATCTTATCACATCTTCCGACATGGAAATGCAGGCCGCTATGGTGATCGACTACCTGGAAGAACGGCTGAATTCCACCGCTCGCCAGGACGATACTTTTACGGTTTCCAACGGAGGAAAATATCTGGTTTATGCATTTCCTTTATAAACTTTTTACTTTTTCGCGCATCTGTTAAATAGTTGCAGAAATTTTTCCGTTATAGAATATGTAATAAAATGTAGAATTTCTAACACTTTCTAATGACTGAAAAATGAAAATGTGCTATACTGACAATGACATTATTATTGAAAAAGGAAGAGAGGTACTATAGTAATGAAGAAACGTAATGTTCTCCTGATTGCGGCATTGACTTCAGTGCTCTGTTTATCCGCCTGTGGAAAAGGTGAGAGCGAAGAAACTTCCGCCATTCAGGATATCACCGTGGAAGCGGAAGATCTTCCGGGTGCCGCAGAAGAGGAAACTTCCGAGCCAGAGGAAGAAGAAACTTTTGTCGATGATGAGGAAGCTCCCGGCGAAGGCTATGTGAGAAGTTCCCTGACCAATTTATGGGTAAAAGAGGAAGTTGCCAACTCCAGGCCGATTTCCGTTATGATGCCTACTGACGCCGTGGCTCAGCCCCAGTATGGGATCGGCAGCGCCGGCGTTTTATATGAGATCATGGAAGAGGGCAGTATTTCCCGTCAGATGGCGATCATCGAGGGATGGCAGGATATGGAGAAAATCGGCAACATCCGCAGTGTCCGCCACTATTATGTTCCGGTTGGACTGGAGTGGGATTCCATCATCGTACATTTCGGAGGCCCTTACTATGCGGACGCCTGGGTTATGCGGGAAGACGTAAACAATATCACAGGCACTCACACAGGCAATACCAATGTCGCTCCCGGGTCCGAGGCATTTTTCCGTTCCAACGATAAAAAAGCCCCGCACAACGCCTATACATCCGGCGAAAAGCTGACCAGCGCTATTGAAAAACAGAAATATGAGAAAGATCACAGGAGTGAGTATTGGAAGGCAGATCACTTTACCTTCACGAATTCTTCTCATCCCAATACGCTGGAGGATTACAGCGACGCGAAACCGGCGACAAAAATTGATCTGAGCGATGTATTTCCTGTCACGTTGTCTTCTCTGGAATACAACGAGTCCGAGGGAGTTTACTACAAGACGCTCCACGGCAAAGATCAGATCGATCAGGCTACCGGTGAACAGCTCACTTTCGCCAATGTCATCGTACAGATGACCGAGTGCAAGAGACTGGACGACAAAGATTATCAGGATTTCACGATGATCGACAGCGGAAAGTCCGGCTACTTCTGCACAAAGGGCAAAGTGATTCCAATCACATGGACAAAGACTTCCGATTATGCGCCGACCAAGTACTACGATATGAACGGCGATGAGATCGTTCTGAATACAGGTAAAACTTACATTGCCGTAGCTCAGGCAGGTACAAAACCCAGTTTTGAATAAAATCTCATAGATCAATCTAAAAAGCTGAGCGGTTTTTCGCTCAGCTTTTTTATTTTAAGAACCTTTTTTACTTGACACCCAATCCCAGCCTGTTCATCGCCGAGAAGATAGCCCGGATGGAAGCTCTTGTAATATTGGAACTCACTCCGACACCGTAAGTCACATGTCCGGTCTCACCGTCCAGCAGATGAATATAAGCAGCCGCCTGGGAATTGGAGCCGCTCTGCAGTGCGTGCTCTTCGTAATCCAGCACTTTTATGTTGACGCCAAGCTGTTCCGCCAGACCCCGCCGCACCGCATCGATAGGCCCGTTTCCCACGGCCTCAAAACTGTGTTCCTCGCCGTGGTCGGTGTACACGACTTTCACATGGGTGTCAAACTCACTGTCGATCGTATCGCTTAAGTCATCCACACGCAGTTTCCGGAAATGGAGCGGTTCTTTCTTGTTCAAATATTCCTCTCTGAAATTCTCCATCACCTGATCCGGGGAAACCTCTCCCTGATGCTCGGAGATTCTCTGGATCACATCCGCAAACTCCCTCTGCATGCCCTTCGGCAGCTTGAATCCAAAATAGGTATCCATCACAAAGGCGACGCCGCCCTTGCCGGACTGAGAATTGATGCGCACGATCGGCTCATATTCGCGGCCGATATCCGCGGGATCAATGGGCAGATAGGGCACCTGCCAGATCTCGCTTCCCCTGTCCTTCATCGCCTTGACACCCTTGTTGATGGCATCCTGATGGGAGCCGGAAAACGCGGTAAATACAAGCTTCCCTGCATAAGGATGGCGGGGATGGATCGGGATCTTACAGCAGCGCTCGTAGAGCTCTATGATCTCATTGATATGTTCGATCTCCAGCTTCGGATCGATTCCCTGAGAGAACATGTTGTAGGCGATGTTCATGATATCCACATTGCCGGTGCGCTCACCGTTGCCGAACAGTGTGCCCTCCACGCGCTCGGCACCCGCCAGCATAGCCAGCTCGGCGCTCGCCACGCCGGTTCCCCTGTCATTGTGGGGATGCACACTGAGGATAATGCTCTCGCGGTCCTTGAAATGGTTGTTCATCCACTCGATCCGATCGGCAAAAACATTCGGCGTTGTCATTTCCACGGTGGAAGGAAGGTTGATGATCATCGGATTTTCCTTTGTCGGCCCCCATGCCTCCTGCACCGCTGTGCAGATCTCCAGCGCAAAATCCAGCTCTGTCCCGGTAAAGCTCTCCGGGGAGTATTCCAGCACGATCTTACCCGGGAACTTTTCCGCCCTTTCCTTCACCATTTTCGTACCTTTTACAGCGATCTCTATGATCTGTTCCCTGTCCATGCCGAACACCACATCCCGCTGCAGAGTGGATGTGGAATTGTAAATATGGACAACCGCCTGCTTACAGCCCTGAATTGACTCAAAAGTACGGTCGATCAGTTCCTCACGGCACTGCGTCAGAACCTGCACCAGCACATCGTCCGGTATCAGCTTCCTGTCCACAAGCTGCCGCAAAAAATCATATTCGATCTGACTCGCCGCAGGAAAACCGATCTCGATCTCCTTGAATCCCATCTTCACCAGATACTGAAACATCTCGATCTTTTCCGACACGATCATCGGATCGATCAGAGCCTGATTGCCGTCCCTCAGATCCACCGAGCACCATATCGGCGCTTTCTCGATCTCCAGATTCGGCCATTTCCTCTCCGGATAGTCCACCACCGGATTCTTTTGATAACGCTTGTAATTTAACATCTTGCCCTCCTGTTCCCGTTTTGCCGCTGTCTGTTATCTGTTCCCGCAAAAAAGCCCATGTGAGACACATGGGCTTAAAACTACTTTTGCATATGGCTCTGTCATTCTCCAAGACCACTTTCAATGGCTCCGATCAAAGCTTCCAGCGCTTCTTTCTCATCCTCGCCCTCGCAGGTCATAACAATTTCATCACCACATTTTACACATGCGCCGAGTACACTCAGTACACTCTTCGCATTTGCCGTATTCTCACGAAATGTAAAAGTTATAAGAGATTTGAATTGCATCGCTTCCTTGCATAGGATGCCTGCCGGTCTTAGATGTAGCCCTGTCGGGTTTTTGATAACTACCTTCTGGCTTACCATGTGACTTACCTCCCAAATATATTTATTCTGCCAGGCCATCCTTCCCCATGCCCCTGCAGTATATGTCCCCTTCCACAAATCTTTTCTTCATTATACCATCTAAACTGTGTTCTAACAAGCCACAAAAATATATTTGTTACACCAGACTGTAACAGTTCTGCCCGCGCCATTCACAAAGGCACCTGCAGTGCTTTCCCGCTGCTCATGCAGCTAACTTTGCTCATAAACGGGCGCTCCGCTCATCCTCGGCAAGATGTGCTCATTCATGCAAGCATGATTCGCCCATCATGCTGAGGATGGCAGAACTGTTACCTTAAAACATAATATCCTGTATCAGGCTCGCCAGTTTCTGTGCTTCCCTGCTGATCTGCTCCTGATCTTTTCCCTCGATCATGACCCGCACAAGCGGCTCCGTTCCACTGGGACGGATCAGCACTCTGCCCTCGCCGGCAAACTTTTCTTCCAGCTTTGCGATCGCCGAAGATATCTCCGGGTACTCCATATAGTGCTCTTTCTTATGGTTCGCCACTTTCGCGTTCACCAGAGCCTGCGGGAGTACCTGCATGATCGACGCCAGTTCCGACAACGGTTTCCCGGTCTCCACGATCACCTGCAGGAGATGCAGCGCGCTGAGCAGACCGTCCCCCGTCGTATTCTCATCCAGGAAAATAATATGTCCCGACTGTTCGCCGCCGAGGCTTGCGTGAATCTCTCGCATCCGCTCCAGCACATATCTGTCCCCTACTTTCGTGGTCTCCATATGAATCCCGTTTTCCTTCGCCATCAGTGTAAAGCCCAGATTGGACATGACCGTCACCACAATCGTATCCTGCTTCAGTTTCCCCTGGCTCTTCATATGGTTTCCGATGATCGCCATGATCTCGTCGCCCTCCACGATCTTTCCGTTTTCATCTACGGCCAACATCCTGTCAGCGTCGCCGTCAAATGCCAGCCCCAGATCCGCTTTCTCGTACACCACGCGGGCTTTCAGCTCTCCCATGTGCGTGGAGCCGCAGTTGGCATTGATATTTGTGCCGTCCGGCATATTGTGAATGGGTACCACGTTGGCGCCGAGTTCCCGCAGCGCTTCCACCGATGTATAGAAAGAGGCTCCCTCCGCACAGTCCACAACGATCTTCAATCCCGTCAGATCCACCTTCACAGACTGTATCGCATGGTTGATATACTCCTCTCTGGCATCCGTGCGGTACTTGATCTTGCCCACGCCCGGACCGATCGGAAATTTAATACCCGCCATACCGCCGCGGATCACCGCCTCGATCTCATCTTCCATCTCGTCCGGCAGTTTATAGCCGTTACCGTTAAAGAATTTAATGCCGTTGAATTCCACCGGATTGTGCGACGCCGAGATCACCACGCCCGCATCCACCTTGTACTTTCTTGTCAGGTAGGCGACTGCCGGCGTGGGGATCACTCCCACATAAATACAGTTCGCCCCCACGGAACACGCTCCTGCCATCAGAGCATTTGCCAGCATGTCGCCGGAAATTCTCGTATCACAGCCCACCATGATCGTCGGTTTATGCTCTGTTTCCTTTGTCAGAACATACGCGCCTGCCTGGCCGAGCTGCATTGCCAAAAGTGGGGTAAGTTCCTCGTTTGCCACGCCTCTCACACCGTCTGTTCCAAATAATCTTCCCATCCCTTTTGTCCCTTTCCATATATTCTATTATTCCATATTTCCTTCCGTCACTTCGGAAACTGTCATGACCGCCGTGACCGGTCTGTCAAGCTCTGTATATTCCGGATTGTTGTACTGCAAAGAAACCGTGTATCTTCCCGGCAGCAATTCTCTTATCCCCTGCTCGTGCATCCACGCCGTGACATCCAGCGATGCCTCCAGACTCCCCGCGCTCAGAGTACTCATGACGGAGCGGATCCCGGTGACAGACACCGTATATTCCTCCTCCAGCCCGCTCAGTTCACATTCCAGTCCCTCCGGTACGTTCGAGATCATCACATCCTCCGCTCTCAGCGTATAATCCGATGTCGTCTCGCGTTCCACCCCGATCGTCACATTGGCCGGTACCGTCGTTCTCTTATCCGCCATCTGCACGCTGTCCGGAAGATAATCGCACACATCTATCTCTGCCGTCATATCCTCGTCTATATCCGTCACATCAAACGCCTCCGCCGGTATCACAACTTCATTCACGCTGTTCAGCGCAGACCGTCTGCCGGCGATGCGGACCGTCTCGATATCGCTCGTCACCACTCCTGTCAGCCCGTAACCGTCCGCCGGCTCTCCGTCCACCTCAAAGCGCAGCGGCACTTCTTTCGTCGATAAAATTTCAACCGTTATCATCACATTTTCCGGACTCTTTGCCAAGGTACTGCCTTCCACCTCATTACCGTCCGCGTCATAGAGCCGCACCGGCACGCTGGTCGTGATATCGCTGGTAAATTCCGAGAGCGAATTCATATCTATATTGATGACCGCAGAATCCACCCTGTTCACGATCGATTCTGCCCCCGATACCCTGATAAGGTTCTGGTCCGTCATCACATTCCCCACCACATATCCTTCCGGTGCCTCGCCTGTCACATTAGTCTGCAGCACCATCTGGATATTCTTTTTATTCTCAATGCTGACCCTCATGCTGTCCGCGCTGCCCCGGATATCGGTAACCTGGCTTCCCATTCTGGGCACGGAAAACTCCACCTGCAAAATATTCAGACTGTTCAGAGTATTCATATCCGCCGTCGCCACGATATCCGACTTACTGATATTTTCTCCCACGGACCGGGGGGCATAGACGGTAACTCTCGGAATGACATCCGTCCCGTCCAGCACTTCATAGATCATACCCTGATTCGTGATCACATCCGCATTCTTTATTGTCACAGGCACATCGAGATAGGTCCATCTGACGACCGGATCATCAATATTTACAACCAGCAGCCACAATCCCATCGCCAGCAGAAAAGAAACGATTTTCAGCCCAAGGTTTCTGGTCAGCCTTCCGGACCATTTTACTTTTTCCTTTTTATTCATTTTTCGCCCTTCCTTTCCAGATAATGTGCTTCTTCTCTTCCACCACTTTATCCTGAATCTCAGAAAGGTATTCCCGCAGCTCATCCGCCGTCAGACCCCTGTGTAGTCTTCCGCCGTACGCCACACTGATCTTTCCCGTCTCCTCCGAGACGATGACCGTCATGGAGTCCGTCACCTCCGAAATGCCTACACCGGCCCTGTGTCTCGTCCCCAGCTCTTTGCTGAGCAGCATATTGTCGGAGAGGGGCAGATAGCAGGTAGCAGATACGATCCTGTCTCCTCTCACAATAATGGCGCCATCGTGCAGCGGAGTATTATGTTCAAAAATATTGATCAGCAGCTGGTTGGATACGATCGCATCCACATCTATGCCGGTTCTCTCGTAATCTGTCAGGGGCTGTTTATGCTCCACTACGATCAGAGCGCCTGTCTTTGCCTTTCCCATCTCCACACAGGCCTTTATGATCTCATTGATCGTCCTGTCGGAAAACCTGGCATCTACCGACGCCTTCAACATATCCAGCGAAAACAGACTGGCAAAAATATTCTTCTGTCCCAAATTTTCCAATGCCTTCCGAAGCTCCGGCTGCAGAATGACTACCATCGCAATAACGGCCAGAGAGATCAGTCTCTCCGCCATCCACAAAATCGTAGTCATCTTAGTAAAAAACGCAATCAAAAGAAAGGCGCCAATCACCAGCACGCCCCTGAGAAGCGCCCACGCTCTGGTCTCCTTCACCCACACAAGTATGGCGTATATCATAAATGTTATGATAATAATTTCCACAATATCCGTGCGGGTGATCGCATTTAACGAGGGGATATAAAGATTTTCCATGTGTGTACTGATCGTACCTAAAAATTCATTCATTGCTTTATTCTTCCCTTTCTGCCTTTCCTACATAAGATGCCATTCAGGGGAAGAAAGTTTGAAAGCGGGCCTTAACGGCTTTTTTTCTTTTTCCTCTGGGCATTGATCTTCTTGACAGTCTTTTCCGGTTTAGAAAGTACGACCTTCGGAACCGCCTTCACATAATAATAATACTCATCATCCTCAAACTGAACGTTTTCGGTTCTGCTGTAATCCATCTGAAACATTACAAATTCCACGACTTTTGCGATCCCGGCGCTGACAAGACTGCCCAGTATTATTCCAATGGTTGATACTTCCGCATCCATCAGCAGAGCACCCAACAGCAACACCACCATCTGTGCAATCGTTCCCGCCACAATGGCGATCGTCCAGCTGTGGTCTATGGAGAGCCTGCGGATCAGATAGACAATGATCACCGTCAACGCGAAAGCCGCCATAACGACAATCATCGTTTTATTCTTCAAAAAACCGTCCACCACATAGCGAAACCGCCCCGCCATGTCCTCCGCTTCCAGTGCGCTCAGACCGGATACATTGCCGGACACATAACTCACCATATAATATACGATCACGCCGCAGGCCACGGAGACCGCCGACACCGGTGCCGCCAGAAGTCCTGCACAGATGGGAATCACATACGGTATCTTCAAATAAAAACACATCGGAAGGATCAGCACGATCACCGCGTCCTTCGGTGCAAACCGGAAATACACAAGCGCCAGAATCAAAAACAGGATCAGCGCCACCAGCGCACATTCCATTGAGAGCGCGTACAGATGAAGTATAACAAAGCCGGCGGCACATAAAATGATAAAATTCAACGGCAGGAAAGATCCCATCAGCGCCACCACCAGTACGACGGATATATTGTTCAGCCTCTCCATATAGCCTGTCGAAGAATTGATCATAATCAGCGCCAACAGGGCAAGCAAAAATTTTCCAAACGGTTTTAAATATACTTCATATCTTCCGACAAAAGTCTTCAGGGTTTCTTTTGCTAACAATAACTGTGTCATTCACTATCCTCTCAAGATTCCTCATGATACATGGCGTTTAAAGCTTTCAGTCCGCCATAATACTTTTTCAGATTCTTTTTCGCTTTTGCATAACGGCAGGCATACACCAGATAAGTGATCAGGGTATATGCCAGCACAAGAACCAGATAACGGGTGAGCAGCGTCTGCGCGTACTCAAGCCAGTTTGTCTGGTATATATTATTTAGAAACTCTTCCAGATTGTAGAAAACATAGCCGGCGAAAAAAAGGCCCGCTGCTATTGTCACGTAGATAACGCTCTTCAGCATCTGCATCCCGAGGTAATCCCCTCTGAAATAGTTTGAAATGGCAATATCTCTTTTTCCGTCGCCGTCCTCATAAACCTGCAATCCCGTCATCAGGATCACTCTCTCTTCATGGATCATACCGCCCTCTCCTTACTGCAGGAAGCGCATCTTCGGATTATCCTTCGGATCCTTTTTCTGCTTTGCTTTCTCCTTCGGCGTCTTCGGTATCGCGCCGTTTAATTCATTCGTCATATCCATTTTACATTTTTTGCAGAATCTGCCCGTCGTGATAGGCGCGCCGCACTTTTCGCAGGTAATCCCCGTAGCGCCGTCGCCGCTGAATTCCAGGCGTTCCTCGCGCACCCACTGACGCACCTGCTGTGGATCCACCTCACAGTTCTCCACCACATCATGGATCGTAGCGCCCCTGTTATCCTGAACATACTTCTTCACTTCCTGAAACTTTTTCTCCAGAGCTTCCTTACATGCCGGACAGATCGGCGCTCCCGACACATAGTTAAACACTTTTCCGCATTTTTTACAGTTTTTAACGTTCATATTTTACTTTAGCCTCCTATTTCAGTTCTTTCCCAATAGCTATCGCAATAAAATATACTTTTTCTACTCCCGCTCTTTTCAATTCCAGGGCACAGGCATCTATTGTACTTCCCGTTGTATATATATCGTCAATGATGACAACTCTTTTTAATTTTACATCATTTCGAGCTATTTTAAAAGCCCTTTTCAAATTATTTTGGCGCTCCCGGTCATCTAACAGCTTTTGGGGAAGAGTTTTTTTCACCCGCTTTATCAGGCGGAAATCAACCGGTATCCCCATTCTTCTTCCGATCTCCCCGGCCAGCGCCTCGGCCTGGTTATAGCCCCTCTCCCGCTTTCTCGCCGCATGGACGGGCACGGGCACAAGCGCGTCCGGCCGCCATCCTCGTATCGTCTTTCCCAGTTTTTTTACGATCTGTTCCCCGTAAAACCGAGCGTATTCCTTTCTCCCCGCGTACTTGAAGCGGTACATCGACCTCGCCATGGAGGGATACTCAAACAACCCTCTCCCCTGATCAAACTTATGCGCTGCCACCCTGCAGCCTTTACAGTACTCCTCCCTCTCATCGCCCAGATGCTTCCCGCACTTCAGACATCTCGGCTCCTTCACCGGGACAAACCTCCCCCCGCACGCCGGACAGATCAATTCCGGATACGGCGCAGGCTTATCGCAGACCGGGCACCTTGCGGGGAACACCAGATCCAGTCCCCTCTCCCATACATTCCTGATTTTGTTTTCCATACACACCTTTCCCTCTCCGGGCAAAAGATGTTTTTATCTCAACACTTCCATCATCTCAGCGATCCTTTTGTCGAGGGATGTATATCGGCAATTTTCCCCTGTATTGTCGATCATTTCCTGCAGTGTCTGGGAGGATCCCAGAATCGTGACACAGTTTTTCGCCCTGGTCACCGCCGTATATAAAAGATTTCTGTTGAAAAGCAGTCTGGGACCGGACAGCACGGGAATCACCACCGCCGGATACTCGGATCCCTGAGATTTGTGGATCGTCACCGCATAGGCCAGCTCCAGCTCCTCCAGCCCTGTAAACGGATATGTCACGCGCCTGTTCTCGTCAAACTCCACCGTCATGGTGGAATCAAACTCGTCGATGTCCTGAATGATTCCCATATCCCCGTTAAAAATACCGGTTCCCCTGTCCACAGCGATATTGTATTTTGACACGACTTCCCACTCCAGCTGATAATTATTTTTGATCTGCATAACCTTGTCCCCCACCCGGAACAGATCATCCTGCCCGATCTTATACTCCTTTTTGTCCGGAGCCGGAGGGTTCAGATACCGCTGCAGAACACGGTTCAGCGCTTCCACTCCCAGGCTTCCTTTTTTCATGGGTGTCAGCACCTGTATCTCCATCGGCGATGCCTGCACATAGCGCGGCAGCATATCCTGCACCAGCTGTACGATATGTTTATATATGACATTAACGTCATTTCTTTCCAGGAAAAAGAAGTCCCTGCTTTTGTTGTTCAGCGAAATACTTTTTCCCTCGTTGATCCGGTGCGCGTTGACTACGATATCGCTCTCACCGGCCTGCCGGAAAATCTTTTTCAGCACAACGGTCGGAAATGCCCCGCTCTCTATCAGATCATGCAGAACCTGTCCCGGTCCCACGCTTGGAAGCTGATCCATATCTCCCATCAGGATCAGTCTCGTCCCATGCAGGATCGCTTTCAGCAACGACTGCAGCAAAAACAGGTCCACCATGGACATCTCGTCCACTATGATCACATCCGCCTCCAGCGGGTTGTCCGCATTTTTCTCAAACTTTGCGCTGCGCCCGCTGTTGTCGTCCGATATACCCCCGTTCAACTCCAGCAGGCGATGTATTGTCCTCGCCTCATATCCGGTGGCCTCCGACATCCGTTTGGCGGCTCTCCCTGTGGGTGCCGCCAGCAGGATGTCCATGCCCTCCTGCTCAAAATAGCGTATCATCGTCTTGATCGTCGTCGTCTTCCCGGTACCCGGTCCGCCGGACAGAATCAATACACCGTGCCGGATGCTTTGCATCACCGCCTCCCGCTGCAGCTCGTCCAGTTCAATTTTCTGTTGTTTTTCCAGTTCGCGGATCCTTCCCAGCTGACGCCTCTCTTCCGCCGGCAAAGCGCCTTCCCCCGCCTCCATAGCACGGTTCAGGTCAATCAACATTCTGGCGCAGTTCATCTCCGCGTGGTAAAAAGCGGAAGCGTACACCAGTTTTTTCTCAGCTTCCCTCCTGCATATTACTTTCTGCTCCATCGCCAGATTTTCGAGCTGCCCTTCCAGCGCTTCCTCCGGCACCCCCAAAAGCTCAGCCGCCCTCTCCAGAAGTTTCTCCTCCGGCAGGTAGGAATGCCCCTCCCCCGCCGCCGCCTGCAGCGTGTAAAAAAGCCCGCTCCGCACCCGGTACTCGGAATCGATATGAATCCCTGTCTTAAACGCGATCTCATCCGCCCTCTTAAACCCGACGCCGTTTATATCCTCCGCCAGTTTATAGGGATTCTCCCGCAGAACACCGTAGAGTCCCATCCCGTAAGTATCGTAGATTTTTGTGGCCAGCGCGCCGGAAATTCCGTATTTCTGCAGAAAAAGCATCGCGTCCCGCAGATCCTTCTTCTCCTCCATCTGTACACCGATCTCCCGGGCGATCCTATCGGAGATCCCCCGCACTTCCGCAAGGCGCTCCGGTTCCTGTTCCATAATGCGCAGCGTGTCCGTCCCGAATTTTTTCACGATGCGCGAGGCCAAAACAGCGCCCACTCCTTTCACCGCGCCGGAGGCCAGATAACGCTCCACGCTGACGGTATCTTCCATCTGTGTCACCCGGAAAGTCTCCGCCTTGAACTGTCTGCCATAGAGGGCATGTTCCGCAAAGCCGCCCTGTACCTCCAGACTCTCGCCCTCGTCCACGCCCCGAAACATACCGACACAGGTGAGTTCCTCCCCGTCTGTCACCAGTTCGAGCACCGTATAGCCGTTCGATTCATTCCGATATATAATATGCCCAACATAGCCCTTGATCGTCTCCAACTTATTTACTGTTCCTCCCGCCGCAGACACGGCATCTTTCTCTCTTTGTTCTCCAGGCGGCAGACAACGCCCATATCCCCGCCGTCAGATAGAGTGCCGTATAAACCGCGTGCGGTAATACCGGATATTCATACAGAAATTCCCCCCAGTCCAGAATAACCGCCACTTCCAGAAGCATTCCCACCGGAATCCATCTTTTATCACAAAAGCATAAAATCAGAGCCAGAACCAAAATCGGATACAGCATCCAAGTCCCCATATTCTCCCAGAAATTTAAAAGTTTGAAGAAATTTTGCAGGACATTGTATCCACAGAGCAATCCGGTCATACTGCTGAGAACCATTACCATCACACATGTGTTCTCAAACCGCTTCTCTCTCCTGCCTTCCTCCAAAGAAGCCTTCGTCCCTCCGGTCATAGCCAGCCTGACGCAGGAAACAAATGCCAGCGCCACCGCATAGTGCGCCAGCAAACCGCAGGCAGCCCCCGCCAGGACTCCCGCCAAAACCTCTTTCTCTCTCACATACAAAAGATACGCCCCAGCCATAAGCCCCACAGAAATACTGTCCAGATGCGCCCAGAAGGGAGAGTTCAAAAGTACCGCGGGCAGAAATAGAATCAATCCGTAGATCACAACAGCTCTCAGCTTCCGGTCCTCCGTTCTTTTTCCCAAAACCGAGTCCTCTTTTCTGTCCCCGGAGGCAAAAACACACACGGCCAGCATGGCCGCCGCAAAAATATCCGCCGCCATACAGAGCAGCTTCACCAGAAAAAACAGCGTTTTTTCCGGCAGAAAGGCACTGTTGACAAGACTTATAACGTGCAGGAGAAACATGTAGAGCGGTGTGTGATAATTTCCCTCCGTCTCGATCAGATTCGGCAGATAATCCGCGCTGATGCACTCTATCATCGGTTTTCTGACCGCCACCGCCAATAAGGTCAAAGCGGCATATGCTATATATATAATGTATTTATTGATAAAATCCATCACCCGGTTCTCCAGAGCGGATACGCCGCGGCGTCCTTTCCGCACGGCAGCACCCTCCGCACAGCAGGAGCGATCGTCAGCACGCCCTCCGTCCCCGTCCCAGTTCTTTATCATTCGCCAGGTAAAGAAACCGAGAGCCAGCAGATAAGCCGCCGCGATCCACTGATCCGGCAAAATATCCTGTCCGAAAGTCACCTGCAGATAAGCGATTAAACTTCCCGCTCCAATGATCACCGCATTCCACCACGTTTTTCTGTCCAGAAACGCATAGATGATCGCCAGCACCTCAGCGAGCATACCGTACCTCTCATGCATACAGGGCAGAAAACACATCATGAAAAATGTGCTCCACACCGCAAATTCCATCCACTGTCTCTCCGAAATCTCCGTCTTCTTCCGGATCACAGAGACCGCAAAAATCCCCAGTCCCGCCAGTATGCTGAGGATCGCCACATTGGAAAAAATATAGTACGGACTATCTTTGAACAGTGCCCAGAAATTGGGATAAAACACATACATATAGGGATAGCGCCCGAGCTGTCTCGTATAAATCGAAAAGGGAATGAAAACAGAATAGCCGCCCGCAATGGCAGGAATACAGAGCACTTCCATCATCGCCGCCGTGAGCAGAAAATAAGCCCCGGAAAAACTTCTCTTTTTCCACCAGAAAATAAGCAGAACCGGCAGAATCAACACCGCCTGCAGTTTAAAGGAAAAAGCACACCCCAGAAGGATCATTGCCGCCGCGTAGTGTTCTCTTAAAAGCGCATAGATCATATACAGCAGAAACGCCACATAGATAAAATCACATTGTCCCCACCATGCGCCGTTCAATACAGAGGAAGGATAAAACAATACCGCGATGCAGACAGCAGTAAACATAAATCTCTTCTTTTCCGCCCCGGCAAAGTGAGCCGCGATCAATCCCGCCGCTGCCGCCCCAAGGTACTCAAACAAAACCGAGAACAATTTGACTTTGACGATCGTTCTTCCCGGCAGATAATTCAACAGCCACAGAACAGTGACGTAGGGCATATTGTAATCCCCGTCGTAGGCGCGCAGAATGCCGGGCCCCTCTCCTGTCTTCATCGCCGCTGACCAGGGAATCAGACAGGTCTCAAAGTCCGCCGTAATATGTTCTATTCCCGCCAGACGGACACCGAATGCCGCTGCTCCCGCGAGCAAAAGAATGATGATATATAGATATCCCCTTTTTCTCCCTTTTTGTATCAGCACTTTATTTTTCCTTTACTACTCAGACAGCCGGGCATCAACGATTCCCGGCTGTTCACTGTTTTTATCTTATTCTTCCCGTTCCTGCTCTCTCTACTTCGGCAGTTCAGATACATCGATCGTATTGCGCTTCATAGATTCGTAAAGTTGCTGCGCAAGCCCGAGATTTGACTCTTCCGTTATCTTTTCGGCAAATTTCTGCACCACACTGTCTTTCATCAGATCTTTGCTTGTGGACATGGCGCCCGAACTGCTCTCGCCCATCCCAAACAGATCCACCGTCTTAAAGACTTCCTTCAGCGTCATCTCCACAAAATACTCTTCAAACTGCTTACAGGCATCCATAAGCTCTTCGTCTGTGGCATTCGCATAATCCTTATTTTTGATCTGATCCATCCTGGCCGATGCCGCCAACGACTGAGACAAATAGTTTGTATAATTTGTATAGTCCGTGTTCAATCCGTTAATATCCATTGATCGTCTCCCTGTCACCGTCTACATTACTGTCTGAGCTGGTTTGCCTGCTGCATCATCTGATCCGATGCGGTGATCGCCTTGGAATTCAGTTCGTAGGCTCTCTGTGCCACGATCAGATTTACCATCTCATCCACCACCTGCACGTTGGAGCCTTCCAGATAACTCTGCAAAAACCGGCTCTTCTGCACCTGATTGTTCGTCGCCTCATTGATCGCCGGGCCACTGGCATCCGACACGGCGTACAGGCTGTCTCCCTCTTTGGTCAAACCCGTCGGGTTGTTGAACTGGTAAGCGCCGATCGCCACACCGATAGGCGTCGGGTTGCCGTTCGCGTTCGGATAGCAGATCTGGCCATCCTGGCTCACGGTGATCCGGTTTGTGATATAGTTGTTGCCGAGCTCGATCGTCCGGCCCCTGGAATCCAGCACTTTCAGCCCTTCCGAGTTCGTCAGTGTCACGCCGCCGCCGCTGTTGATCGCCCAGAGAAAACTGCCGTTTCTCGTATAGTAGGTTTCGCCGTCCTCACCTCTCACTGCAAAAAAGCCTTCTCCTTCGATCGCGAAATCCGTGAGACTTGTGGACTCCAGTAAATTTCCCTCTTTAAATCTGCTGGTGATCGCAGCGTTGCGCACACCCAGTCCGACCTGCGCGCCGGTAGGTTTCGTCTCTCCGTTTCCGGACGTCGTCTCCGTCTGAAGATTCTGGTATAACAGGGATTTGAACTGATTCACCTGCGTCTTATAGCCAGTCGTATTGACATTCGCCAGATTGTTTGCTATCGTATCAACATTTGTCTGCTGTGCGATCATACCGGTCGCCGCAGACCATAAGCTTCGTACCATTATGTATTCCTCCCGCCAAAGGTTTCAGCCGCTCAAACGCGCCATTTCATGTCTACGTATATATCGGCCTGAACCCTTTGATTCTTAACCCCTTTTTATAATTTTCCGATCTGGTTTGCCGCGATCTGCAATGTCTCATTGTGAGCCTGAATCACTTTCTGGTTTGTCTCATAGGCTCTGGTCGTCGCGATCATCTGCACCATCTCATAGACGGTCTGCACATTTGCCGCCTCCAGATAACCCTGATAGGTCTGCGCTGTCGCCTCCCTCTCCTCTGCGCCGTCCACCGGCTGGTACAGATTCTCCCCGAATTTTTCCAGATAATCATAATTCTCAAAATCCGTGATCTGCATCTGCGCGCGCTGCGTCCCATCCTGATAGATTCGTCCGCCCCTGTCGATCCTCGTCTCGCCTGCCGTCGTGGAGAGCCTGATCCTCTGTCCGTTCGTTCCGAGAACAAAATCGCCGTCCTGCGTCACGAGATAGCCTTCCTTTGTCATATTGAAATTACCGTCTCTCGTGTAAAGTGTGGAAGTCTCCCCCTCTTTATTGGTAAACTCAATCGTAAAGAAGCCTTCCCCGGCCAGCGCCACATCGAATGTATTGTCCGTGATCTTCATGGGACCCTGCGTGTAATCGGTATACACCTCGCCGATCTTCACACCCATGTTCATGCTGCCGATACGTGCCGCATCCACACCGGGCGTGGAGGAGTCCTTGATGCGGTAAGCCAGCAGACTGTCAAAAGACTGGTTGGTCACTCCCTCCTTCTTGAAACCCGTGGTATCGGAATTCGCCAGATTATTCGTCAGAATATCCATTCTCCTCTGTTCGTTGCGCATTCCCGTATAAGCTGTATATAATCCTTTTACCATCTGTCACTCGCACCTTCCTGTTTTCTTTAATCTTCCCTGTAGCCCGCCAGAAACTCCACATAGCGCCCCGTGCCGATCGCCACCGCCGTCATGGGATCCTCCGCCGTCATCGTGTTAATGCCGGTCTTATCCGAGATCAGTTCCTCCAGTCCTCTCAGAAGACTGCCGCCGCCCGTCAGGACAATTCCACGATCCGCAATATCCGCCGCAAGTTCCGGCGGCGTCTTCTCCAGCACACTGTGGATCGCTTCCACGATCTGAGATGTGGTCTCCTTCAGCGCTTCCTCGGTCTCCTCCGAAGAAACGCGGATCGTGTTGGGCAGTCCGGACACAAGGTTTCGTCCGCGTACCTCCATGTAGTCCGGCTCCGGCCTCGGGAACGCGGAACCGATCCGAATCTTGATATCCTCCGCCGTTCTCTCACCGATCAGCAGGTTATGTTTTTTTCTCATATAGCGCACGATCGCCTCGTCGAAATCATCCCCCGCTATTTTGATGGAAGCGCTGACAACCGTACCACCCAGCGAGATCACCGCCACATCGGAAGTACCGCCGCCGATATCCACTATCATATTTCCGCAG
Organism: uncultured bacterium; assembly: GCA_947643595.1. Classification (GTDB taxonomy): domain Bacteria; phylum Bacillota; class Clostridia; order Lachnospirales; family Lachnospiraceae; genus 1XD8-76. The sequence continues at coordinate 20,861 of CANRWP010000035.1, forward strand.
GGTTTTGAGATGTCGATGCCCGCTCCGATGGCCGCCGCAATCGGCTCCTCGATCACCGAAACCTCACGGGCACCCGCCTGGTAGGTGGCATCCTCCACCGCCTTCTTTTCCACCTCTGTCACGCCGCTCGGCACACAGACCGCGATCCGCGGCTTCCGGATGCTTCTCTTTCCCAGCGCTTTCTGTATAAAATATTTCATCATCTTTTCCGTCACGGTATAATCGGAAATAACGCCCTGCCGCAGAGGTCTCACCGCCACGATATTGCCCGGCGTTCTCCCCAACATCAGCCTCGCGTCCTCACCAATCGCCTTGATCTTATTGGTATCTCTGTCAAAAGCAACGACAGAGGGCTCCTTCAACACAACCCCTTTTCCTCTGATATATACCAAAATACTGGCAGTCCCCAAATCGATCCCTATATCCGTATACTGCATCCCAACTTAGCCCCTTTCCATGGTTTCTCTATCTTAATTTTTCCATTTAACCTGTATTTAAACATAAACCGGCATAATATCAGCCATACAAAGCTATTATAAACCACAAGGAAAGATTTTCAAAGACATTTCATAAAATTTTTACAAAAAAGGGACGCAAAACAAGACAAATCTCTTATTTTGCGTCCGTTTCTGTTTTACGGGATCATGGCAAATGTACCTTTCGGCGCCCACATGATCGCATAACTCCGGAACTGATCCGTGTCGATCGTTATCGTGCTGTCGTTTGTATCGATATCTTTCAGAATGCTGACCGTCCCATCCGCATTCAGCACCGCCACCGCATAATCCGCATATGCCGGGAAGTCGAAAGGCAGTGTCATCATAACACGGATCTTCTGTCTCGTCTCGGTAACTCTCTGCCCCTTTCCGTTTTTCAGCTCGATCTCATAATACGATGCCCTCCTCGCTCCGGCCTTCCATGCCGCATACCGCAGAAGACTCATGGAGTCCGGTCCCGGTTCAAAGGAACTCACCTCCAGGGAGACGATCTGATCGCCTACCGCCGCTCTCACGGCAGCCACATCCGAAACCGTACCGATATCATACATCCGGTAGCCTTTCGACTCTGCACTGACCGTGCTGATAATGTCCTTCGTATAATTGGATACCCAGAGCTGATCCAGCGCATGAGGGCTCGCCACCCTGAACGCGTTGAAAGTTCCCGCCGGCGCGGCAATGATCGCAAAAGTGTCAAAGGAAGCGCTGTCCACCGTCAGAGTTGTCGGCTCCGGATCCAGATCGCCCAGCACTTCCATGCTTCCGTTCTCCCTCACGCTGATCACCGCGTAATCCTTCGTCAGATCACAGCCCTTCGGGAGCGTCATACCGACCCTGATCGGACTGGTCATCGTCACAACATCCTCGGTCCAGCCCTCTTTCGTGTATAATTCCATGTCCATGTCCAGAACCTTCACCACGGTAGCACCCATGGCCGCCGCCAGCGTATGGAATCCGTTCATCGCCTGCGGTCCGCATTCGCTGTCACTCACGTTCAGCCGCACGCCGATGTTCTCCTCCAGTCTCTCCCAGCTCATGCCCGCATAAAGCTTTACCGTTGTCTGGGGCGTCTGCATATTGATGCTCGGAATGCTCTTTGAATAGTTCGCCGTGTAGACTCGGACATCATTCCAGTTAGTGGACCAGTCCGGTGCCGCCTCCGCCTGCAGTCCCGATACCGGAGCCACAAATATGCCCAGCGCCATCACAGACGTCAATACTGTCGCTATTATTTTTTTAAATTTCATAAAAACCTCCCATCCGGAAATCATATACCTTAAACTATATTCAGTAACAGCATACCAAATCCGTCCCTCAAATTCAAGTCAAACAAAAAATCTTCAACAAAATTTAATATTTATTTTTGTTTTTTTCCAGCATTTTCCCGATATATTGTCCGGTATGAGAATTTTTGTTTTTCGCTACCTCCTCCGGTGTTCCCTTCGCGATGATCCGGCCGCCTCCGTCTCCGCCTTCCGGACCGATGTCGATGACATAGTCAGCCGTCTTGATCACGTCCAGATTGTGCTCGATCACCACCACTGTATTTCCCCCTTCGGTCAGCCGCCGCAGGATCTCCACCAGCTTGTGCACATCCGCGAAGTGCAGTCCCGTCGTCGGCTCATCCAGTATATAGATCGTCCTCCCCGTGCTCTTTCTGGAGAGCTCCGTAGCCAATTTTACCCGCTGGGCCTCTCCGCCGGAGAGTTCCGTCGAGGGTTGTCCCAGCTTGATATAGGAGAGTCCAACATCGTGCAGCGTCTCTATCTTTCTGCGGATAGTGGGCACATTCTCAAAAAACCCCAGCGCCTCCTCCACTGTCATGTCCAGCACGTCAAAAATGCTTTTCCCCTTGTACTTCACATCCAGAGTCTCTCTGTTGTATCGTTTGCCGCCGCAGACTTCGCACGGCACATACACGTCCGGCAAAAAATGCATTTCGATCTTGATAATACCGTCCCCCGAGCATGCCTCACACCGGCCGCCTTTCACATTGAAGCTGAACCGCCCCTTTTTGTAGCCCTTCGCCTTGGCATCCGGCGTGGCGGCAAACAAATCCCGGATCATATCGAAGACCCCGGTATAGGTGGCCGGGTTGGAACGGGGCGTTCGCCCGATCGGAGACTGGTCGATGCTGATCACCTTGTCGAGCTTCTCCAGGCCCAGGATATCATCATGATCTCCCGCGATCGTCCTCGCCCGGTTCAGGCTCTTCGCCAGATGCTTATACAAAATTTCATTGACAAGAGAACTCTTCCCAGAACCTGACACTCCTGTCACACATGTCATCACTCCCAATGGGATTTCCACATCAATATTTTTCAGATTGTTCTCTCTCGCCCCTTTTACTGTCAAATATCCCGCGGGTTCTTTTCTCTCGTCCGGCACCGGTATCCGCAGTTTACCGCTCAGATATTGACCGGTAACGGATTCCTCCACCCGGCAGATTTCCTCCGCCGTCCCCTGGGCTATCACTCTTCCGCCATGGGAGCCCGCCCCCGGACCGATATCGATAACGTGATCCGCCGCCCACATCGTATCTTCGTCATGCTCCACCACCAGCAGTGTATTGCCCATATCTTTCAGATTTTTCAGTGTTTTTATCAGCTTGTCGTTGTCCCGCTGGTGCAGGCCGATGCTGGGCTCATCCAGTATATAGCAGACCCCCACCAGTCCGGATCCGATCTGTGTGGCGAGCCTTATCCTCTGCGCCTCACCACCGGAGAGAGTGGACGTCGCCCTCGCCAGGGAAAGGTAGCTTAAACCGACATCATTCAAAAATCCCACCCGCGCACGGATCTCCCTCAAGATCTGCTTTCCGATCAGCTCCTGCTGTTGCGAGAGCTGCATCTCCTGCAGAAACTCGCGGAGATTTCCGAGGGACATGGCCGTCAGTTCGTAAATATTTTTATCGTATACCGTGACCGCCAGCGATTCCCGTTTCAGCCGACGTCCGCCGCAGAGTTTACAGGGCGTCACCCGCATGAACTCTTCATACTCCGCTTTCATGGTTTCCGAATAAGTTTCCCGGTAGCGTTGTTCCACATTCTTGACAAGTCCGGTAAATGCCACCGGATAAACTCCCTCACCCCGCTGCCCTTTATAGTGTACTTTTACCTCTTTCCCCGCCGTGCCGGAGATCACGACCTCTTTCGCCTCCGCCGCCAGTTCCTTCCACGGTGTATCCAGACTGAACCGGTATTCCTCCGCCAGGGCTTCCAGCAGCGCGTGCGTGAAACTTCCCTTGTCCTTGCTGGACTGCCATCCCATCACCTGTATGGCTCCGCCATTTAAACTCAGCAATTCGTCCGGAATCATCAACCTTGCGTCAAACTCCATCTTATACCCCAGCCCGAAGCAATCCGGGCAGGCGCCGAACGGATTGTTGAAGGAAAAGCTTCTCGGCTCGATCTCGCTGATACTGATCTCGCAGTCCGGGCAGGCAAAACTCTGGCTGAAGGTCAGACTCTCCCCATCGATCACATCCACGATCGCCAGCCCGTCCGCCAGTTCCAGCACATTTTCCAGGGAGTCCGTCAATCTTCTCTCGATCCCCTCTTTTATGACAAGTCTGTCCACCACGATCTCGATGGAATGCTTGATATTTTTCTCCAGCCTGATCTCCTCCGAGAGGTCATACAGGTTCCCGTCTATCCGCACGCGCACATAACCGCTTCTGCGCGCCCGATCCAACACCTTTTCATGCTGCCCTTTTCTTCCTCTCACGACCGGCGCGAGAAGCTGGATCCGGGTACCTGTCTCCATATTCAGAACGTAATCCACCATCTCGTCCACCGTAGTTTTCTGGATCTCCCGCCCGCATTTCGGGCAGTGGGGAATACCGATCCTGGCATAGAGCAGTCGAAAATAATCGTAGATCTCCGTGACCGTCCCCACCGTAGAACGGGGATTCCGGTTGGTAGACTTCTGATCGATGGAGATCGCAGGGGAAAGTCCCTCTATCTTTTCCACGTCCGGCTTTTCCATCTGTCCCAGAAATTGTCTCGCGTAGGAGGACAGAGACTCCATATAGCGCCGCTGTCCCTCCGCATAGATCGTGTCAAAAGCCAGCGACGATTTGCCGGAACCTGACAGTCCAGTCAGAACCACAAACTCGTTGCGCGGCACATCCACATCGATCCCTTTCAGATTATGCTCATTCGCCCCCCGGATCTTGATGTATTCCCTCGGACGCATTTTCTTCGGCTCTCCCATCGCACTACTCTCTTTCATTCAAAATTTTCTTCAGCTCCAACATTTTGTCACGCAGCTCCGCTGCCGTCTCGAAGTCCAGATCTGCTGCCGCCTTCTTCATCTTCTTCTGCACTTCCGCTATCAGCTTCTCCAGCTCCTTCAGATCCATGGACTCCGGATCTTTCTCAAAGCGCACCTCTTCCCTCGCCACAGTCCTGGAAATACTGATCAAATCCCGAACTGCTTTTCGGATCGTCTGGGGCGTGATGCCGTGCTCTTCATTGTAAGCCTGCTGCAGTTTCCGCCTTCTCTCCGTTTCCTCCAGCGCCGCCCGCATGGAATCCGTTATCACATCCGCGTACATCACCACATGGCCATCCGCATTTCTCGCCGCCCGCCCGATCGTCTGGATCAAAGAGGTTTCTGATCGCAGAAAGCCCTCCTTGTCTGCGTCCAGTATCGCCACCAGCGATATCTCGGGAATATCCAGCCCCTCGCGGAGCAGATTGATCCCCACCAGCACGTCGAACACGTCCAGACGCATATCCCGAATAATCTCCGCTCTCTCCAGCGTATCAATATCGGAATGCAGATATTTCACGCGTATCCCCACATCTTTCATGTATTCCGTCAGGTCCTCCGCCATCCGCTTTGTCAGCGTTGTCACAAGAACCTTGTTCTTCTTCTCCGTCTCCCTGCGGATCTCAGATATCAGATCATCGATCTGTCCCTCCACCGGGCGCACCGATACCTCCGGGTCGAGCAGTCCCGTAGGGCGGATGATCTGCTCCACCCGCATCAGCTCGTGCTCCGCCTCATATTTGGATGGCGTCGCGGAGACAAACATCATCTGGTCAATATGAGACTCAAACTCCGAAAAATTGAGTGGCCTGTTGTCCAGCGCCGACGGAAGCCTGAAGCCGTAGTCCACAAGCGTCGTCTTCCGGGACCGGTCACCCGAATACATGCCGCCGATCTGAGGGATCGTCATGTGGGATTCATCTATGATGATCAGAAAATCATCCTTAAAGTAATCCATCAGGGTAAACGGCGTCGCCCCGGGCTCCAGGCCGTTCAAGGGCCTCGAGTAATTCTCTATGCCGGAACAAAATCCCGTCTCCCGCAGCATTTCAACATCGAAGTTTGTCCGCTCGGAGATCCTCTGCGCCTCCAGCAGTTTATCCTCACTCTTAAAGAAACGAATCCGCTCCTCCAGCTCCTTCTCGATCTCCACGCAGGCCGCATTGATCTTGTCCTGCGCCACCACATAGTGGGATGCCGGAAAAATCGAAATATGGCTCAGTTCCGCATGGGGCACACCGGTCAGAGAATCCACCTCCATGATCCGGTCGATCTCATCCCCGAAAAATTCGACGCGGATCAGATGATCTCCGCCCTGCGCCGGACAGATTTCCACCGTATCCCCTCTCACCCGAAAAGTTCCCCGCTCCACATCCATATCATTTCGATCGTATTGAATCGCGATCAGTTCCTTTATGACCTCATCCCTGTCCTTCTGCTGCCCCGGCCGCAGGGAGACAATCAACTCCTGATACTCGTCCGGACTTCCCAGCCCGTAGATGCAGGACACACTGGCTACCACGATCACATCCCGCCGCTCGGAGAGAGAAGCCGTTGCGGAAAGCCGCAATTTATCTATCTCATCGTTGATGGAGGAATCCTTCGCAATGTAGGTGTCTGTGGACGGAACATAGGCCTCAGGCTGATAATAATCGTAGTAGGACACAAAATATTCTACCGCGTTACTCGGAAAATACTCTTTGAACTCACCATAGAGCTGTGCCGCTAATGTTTTATTGTGCGCTATTACCAAAGTCGGCTTGTTAAGCTGTGCGATCACGTTGGCCATGGTAAAGGTCTTGCCGGAGCCCGTAACACCCAGTAAAGTCTGGAATTGGTTGCCTTCTTTGAACCCTTTGACCAGGGCTTCTATGGCCTGCGGCTGGTCGCCTGTGGGCTGGTATTCTGAGTGAAGTTTGAAGATTTTTTGTTCATTTTGCACAAAAGCTCACCTCTGATTTCATAGTAAAAAAAGACGCCTATACGCCACAAATTCGTCAAGGAACATTTCATTTTCGTCAAGGAATTTAATCAGATTTTAGCAAAACAGGTCCTTGACGAATGCCGTTCACAATTTGCTGTTTTTTCTACTCAGCGTACCTCAGTAATTCCATATGGACCAAACAGCACTGAAAGAACTTTTTTATCTTACCACAGATCACTAAATTTGTATAGATGTTAAATCGAACTTTTGTTCTTTTTTATCCCGCATCCGGAAGAAATTCCGTTACGTCTACCACAATCTCCAGCAATTCCTTTTTAAAGATTTCTATCTCTTCCAGGTTCGGTAATACTTCTTTCATATACTCTTCTATTTCCGGTACGCCGTCCGCTATGATACCTCTATTATCAGCATAAACGTCCATTGTTATAAGTTCTTTTGCATGTCCCATGAGTTTTGATACCGCCTTTGGATTGAATGACTCTTTCAGCAGGAGCGTACAGTATGTGCTGCGCAGATCATGCCAGCGGATGTCCGGCAGGCCATTTTCAGCAAGAAGCTGCTTATAATACCTGCAATGGAATCCCTTGCTCCTTGCCCTGCCAAAGCTGGAACAACAGATATAGTCCAGATCCTGAAACTCTCCCCTTCTGCGGTTTCTGTTTTTCTCATACACCTGCCGTTCCTTTAGGATCGCCTCAAAGACGTAATCGGGAATCGGGATTTCTCTGTAACTGGATTTTGTCTTTAATCCAACCTCCTGTTTCGTAAAGGTTTTTGGAGCAAAGTCTTCTTTTGCTGTGTTATGTACTCTCCCCAGCTGGCGCTCCACTTTTAAAGTGCGGTTGATATAATCCACATCCGAATATTTTACACCATTTATCTCGGATCTTCGAAGCCCCATAAGCACATTAAACATCACCTGCATATGGATCGGGGTGTCTTTACTTTTTTCCAGCAAAATTAAAATCTGTTCCATGGTCAGCGTTTTCTGTGTATCGATCTTTCGGGTTCTAAAGCCCGGTTTCTGCTGCGGCTTTTCTGCCTTGGGAAGCCCTATTCCGTCTACCGGGCTTGTCTGGATCACCTTGTTCGTTACCGCATAACGAAAAGAGACATTCATGATTGTTTTTACCAGCTCTGCTATCGACCTTGAATAGCCTGCCTTGGTATTAAACAATTTCTGAACGTCTCCGCGGGTAACATCCATCATTTTTTTCCTTCCCAGGATGGGAATGATGTGATTCTTTACTATTCCGCAATAATTATAATAAGTTTCGTAACTGTCCGTGCGCTTTTTAAGGTCCGTTTCAAGCCAGAATATCATAAAATCAGCCACATGAACCTTTGCGTACACAACAAACGTACCATTATATAATTCTGCGATGGTCTTCTCCCTTGCCTTAACTGCTTCTTTCTCTGTTTTGAATCCGGACTTCTGCTGTGTTTTCTCGCTCCCGTCCGGATATTTCAAAAATACCCTGTAGCCGAAGCCGGAGCGCACAGGTATTACCTGTGCCACTCTCCAATCGACATAATTTTTCAGGCTAAGATCTAACATGCCGTGACACCCCCTTCCGGAATAAACATATTGTTCATAAAAGTGATGATCTGCTCATTCTCATCCATGACTTCACAATAATATTCAAACGTTGTATTAACACTTGCATGCCCCAGCAGGGCAGATATTTTAATCAGGGGAACCTTCTGCTCTACCAATATTGTCGCATACATATGTCTCAACCCATGAACCGTAATGTGGGGCAGCCCATTTCTGGAACATAATTTTGTCAAAGCACTGTTCATGGCGGCAGTTGAGTGGGGCAGGCCATTTTCCTGGCACGAAATATAATCGTGGTCAAAATATTGTTCACCGAGCTGCAGCTTATTTGCGTCAACCAGAGTTCTTCTTTTTTCAATTTCCTTTGCAACAGCCTCTGGTATCCGCAGCAAGCGGTAACTGTTATCCGTCTTTGGCGGTTTCTCTATGACCTCATATGTCTGAATTTTACTTTCACCCTTTGGAATAACAGGGTTCGATGTAATCTGCCGCCGAATATAGATTGTCCTGTTTTCCGCATCAAAATCTCCAAATTTCAAGCCTGAGATCTCACCTTTTCTCAATCCACAGAACAGTCCGAGCAAGATCTCCAGATACCATCCGCTATCGCAGGCAGCTTTCAAGAGTTTCTTCACATTCGCTTTGTTTAAAATAATGATCGTTGGCTTTCTCCTTGGATATGGTTTCGTCGCGGGTATCGGATTAACCCTGATATATTCCTGTATCACGGCCTCTTTCATTGCCATGTTCAGGAACTCTCTGGACTTGTTGCCGGCAGACTCGCATGTCTTTGATACGACAGCCAGCAAAGAATCAAAATATTCCTCATTGGCATATCGTAATTTTATGTTCTGCTGCATGTTCGGAAGAATCAGGTCATACAGCACATAGGCGCATACCATGCGGGTTGTATTCTCAATCCTCTGGGAAAATACATCCTCAAACCAATAAAGCAGATAATCTCTCAAATCCACATCCGGGTTTGGCTTTGCCGACATCTGATAGGCTCTGGAAGCTTTCTTGAATTCCTTCTCATATTTGTAATAACTGGCTTCCGCTTCCTCCTCACTCTGAAAACCTCCACGTTTTCCATACGGCACTCCAGCTACAGGAACGGACAGGGACGCTGATCTGCTTTGACTTCCAGAAGGAAGTTCTCCACCACTTCTGCGGCGGACAGGTGGAGTTTTCCACCATCAGCTTTGAAAAATTTGAAAGGAGGTTTTTCCCATAGACAAGAAAAAATTACTGAAAGGGCTGGTCACTGCCCCCATCGCCATCCTCGCCATCCTGTATGCGGGCGGCTACCTGGGGCAGTTCATCGGCAACTACGCTCTCTGGAAACAGGGCGGCGGCTATCCGGGGGACGGCACTTCCCCCCTTCCCGCCTCTCCCGGCCTGTCCGTCTGCCTCCGTGCGGCGGTACATCCGCCATACGGGATCTATGGCATTTTTATCTGCATCGGGCTTTTGGCGGTACTGCTGCTTTTTGTCATGCGGATCGGATACAGCGACACCGGGGAATATGACGAGGACCGGAACTTCACCTACTCCGCCAAAGGCACCTACGGCACATCCGGCTGGATGAGCCGGAAAGAGATGGCCGGCGTTCTGGAGCTGGTGGCTGACCTGCACGGGTATCAGGGGATCGTGCTGGGCATGCTGGAGAAGAAGGCGGTCTGTGTGCCGGAGAAGACACGGCTGAACAGCAACCTGGCTGTTTACGGGGCCAGTGGCTCCATGAAGACACGCTCCTTCTGCATGAACCGGATCTTACAGGGGGTATCCCGCGGGGAATCCCTGGTCATCTGCGACCCGAAATCGGAACTGTACGAAAAGTCCAGCGAATATCTGCGTGACAAAGGCTATACAGTCCGGGTGTTCAACCTGGTCAGCCCGGAAAACTCGGATTCCTGGAACTGCCTCTGCGAAGTGGAGGGCCAGGAACTGATGGCACAGCTTTTTGTGGATGTCATCATCAAAAATACCACGGGCGGCGGCAAGGGCGACCATTTCTGGGATTCCGCTGAAATGAACCTGCTGAAAGCACTGGTGCTGTATGTGGATAAAGGCTATCCCCCGGAGAACCGGAACATGGGGCAGGTCTACCAGCTCATTACCTTAAATTCGGAAACTGCACTGAACAGCCTTTTTGAAGTCCTGCCCATCAACCATCCGGCGAAGGCGCCCTACAGCCTCTTTAAACAGGCGTCCGATTCCGTGCGCAGCGGCGTCATCATCGGCCTGGGGAGCCGCCTGCAGGTGTTCCAGTCCGAGCTGATCAAAAAGATCACCGCAAAAGATGAGATCGACCTGGAACTGCCGGGGCAGAAGCCCTGCGCCTATTTCCTTGTGACCAGCGACCAGGACAGCACCTTTGACTTCCTGGCATCCCTGTTCCTGTCCTTTGTGTTCATCAAGTTAGTGCGTTACGCGGACAGAAACTGTGAGGGCGGCCGGCTCCCCGTACCCGTCCATGTCCTGGGGGAAGAGCTGACCGCATGCGGCACCATCCCGGACCTTTCCCGGCGTCTGAGCGTGATCCGCTCCCGGAACATCTCCATGTCCTGCGTGTTCCAGAACCTTGCCGGGCTGCAGAACCGGTATCCTTTAAACCTCTGGCAGGAAATTTTAGGAAATTGTGACGTCCAGCTCTTTTTAGGGTGTACCGATCCCCTGACAGCGGAATTTGTCTCCTCCCGTACCGGCCTTGCAAGCGTGGCGGTCTCCAGCAAGTCCAAACAGCTGGGCACCTGGCGGATCTCCAACTATACGCCGGAATACCGGGAGACCAGCGGTGTGGGAAAACGCCCCGTGCTGACGCCGGATGAAGTGCTGCGCCTGCCCATTGATGAGGCGCTGGTCATCATCCGGGGAAAGAAGACCCTGAAGGTGGACAAGATGGATTATTCCAAACATCCGGAATATCCCCTGCTGCGCTCCTGCAAGGCATCCGCCCATATCCCGGAGTGGAGACGCCTGGAAATGGAAGCCGCCGCACCGGAACCAGCAGTAAAACCGGCGCCTCAAAAGGCGGCTGTAAAACAGACAACAAAAACAGCTGCAAAACCTGCTGTAAAAACAGGGACAAAACCTGCAGTAAAAGGAACGGGAAAAGCACCAACGCCCGGCGCACAGCAGAAAGCGGCATCCCCTCCGGCATCCGGACCGGGAAAGGCCGCCCCTGCCGTATCCTCCGGCACTCCTGCCGGAATTATATCTACGGACAAGGATTCCATCATGTCCTGAAACCAGACTGCTATGGAACGGCCCGTTTCCGGGCGGTGAAATAAAATAACTACACTATGGAGGTAAACACATGGCAAGAAAAAAAGAACTTATGGAACTGGAAAACCCTTCGATGGAAGGAAACATCCCTGTGGAGACAGCGGATACAGAAGCCGGAGTTTTCCCCGGCGAAGAGGATGGCATACCGTCTGAAACGGACGGGGACGGCATGGACTTAAATGAACTCCTGGGCAGCATGGACCAGGAACCGTCTGACACCCCTGATCCGGCAGAGGGAGAGCTTCCGGAACTTACAGAGGAAGAAATGTTTGGGGAAACACCGGAAGATGCGGCTGTTTCTGGTGAAGCACAGCCGGAAGCGATGTCTTCCCCCGAAACAGAAAATCCCCCGGCAAAGGCCAGACGCACCGCCCGCAGGAAAAAGGAAGAAACTTTCGAAGGCCCTGCAGGGGAAGCACAGGATACGGATGCCGGGAAAACAGACCTCCCGGAAACCGCTCCTGACAGCGTACTCCCCTCCCAGGATACTGCAGAAGATGCAGATGGAGCGGAGAAAACCATTCCCCAGGAAGATATGGAATCCACCGGGACGGAAGATATATCAGAATCCACTGCTCCCTCTGCTGCTGCCCCTTCCCGGCGTACTGCGGCCAGAGGCAGAAAAGAAGACGCCCCTGTACTGACACTGGAAGTGCGCGGGGAAGTGGAAACGGAGGAATCCCGTGAAGATGCCATCTGGCATGAGATTCATAACGCCTACCGTACCCGGCGTATCCTTACTGGGCAGCTTGGCGGGATCGAACAGACTGACAACGGAAAGACCATCACCATTGTAGACTATAAAGGTTTCCGGATTGTGATCCCCTTAA
>CANRWP010000036.1 GCA_947643595.1 uncultured bacterium
CGGCTTAGAAGTCTATGTCTGAGATATCCAACTCGCCGGACATCAGCTTTGGCAAAAGAGTGTCCCGTAATGATGATAATCTTTCATTTTCGAGTCGATTGTTCAAATATCGCCCTAATAGTGGATGCACCTGCTCTTGCCACATCAATTACTCATGAATCGGCGGACACTTGAACGGTATCTTTTTTAGGTTCGATGCTGGTTGGGCTATTGATGGAACTCCTGTCTGATTAGCATAAGAAAGCAACTCATGCTGTCCAGATGTACTATGGAAGAACAAAAGGAGGAACTCCGGGACAACCTTTGTCTCATCGCATCGCAGATAAAACTGTCGCTGTGATAAAACATATCGATCATATTTGCATCCGTCTGGAATCATGGCGACTTGTCCAATATTTCCGGCATGGGTAAAAATAAGATCATGAGGAAACACAATGGAATTTTTCAGGCGTTCTGCGTGTTCCTCAGTTACGTAATTGAATTCAGGCTCTTCCAGAAAGTACCCATGCAGGTGGTTTCCACTGATAATAGGTACACCTTCTGGAACAAAAGTGGAAACCTTGATATTTGAGCCAAAAGGACCCATAGCTACTTTCTCCGCCACATCAAGAATTGTAGCTGTTGGCCACTCGGTATCTTGGAGGAGATGCTCATACAGAGTGATTGCCTTCTAAATTATCGTTTATCTTTATGTTAAGTTGTATTTTTAGATCCAGCGCCTCCAAAATTCCCACAATTTTTTCCTGTTCCTCATATTCAAAATACGGAACTTCATATTTCATAATCGCACCCTTGTCTCCACGGGGCATCTTGGTACCCTTAGATGTCGCCATCGAATACTCAAAAAAGGCATCATTCGCAAGCGTGTAGTACAGGAACCTGCTGTTTACCCCATTCTTCGCCCGCAAAACAAGAACATCATTCGAACATCCTCCATCAAATTCCGCAAACCATATTTTCTTAAAATATGGCCGGATATTTGAAACCAGAACATCTCCCACACAAAAAGACTGCGTTTGCTGCACCACAGGCAAAGATGAAGCTTTGCATATTCCGCCTTTATTAGACATCATGTTCTCTGTAGATATATAAGTACTTTCATCCAAAACAGAGACATCTACCTTGCCTTTGACATAATCACATATATCTGAAAGATTATATCTCATACCCAATCGCCCCCAATTTTTTCCGTATTTCTTCTTCCAACTCATGCGATCTGGCAAACAATCCTGACAACTCAGACGTCAATCTTTGCATTTTTTCCTCAAATGGTTCTCCATCATCCTCTTCCTGTTCTACCCCCACATAACGCCCCGGAGTCAGAATGTAATCCTGTTGGCTTATTTCCTCTAATGTTGCTTCTTTACAGAAGCCCTGAATATCCCCGTATTCTTTCCCCTGCCTCCAATTCTGGTATGTAGCCGCAATTTTCTGAATATCTTCCTCTGATAGTTCCCGAACTCTTCTGTCTATCATATGTCCAAGTTTCCTTGCATCAATAAAAAGCACCTTATTTTTTGATTGTCCGGTTTTTCCTTTCCTCATAATCCAAAGCGATACCGGAATCCCAGTGGAATAAAATAATTGATTCGGCAATGCTACAATACACTCAACAATATCACCGACAATCATATTTTTTCTGATATTTCCCTCATTAGAGGTATTAGAACTCAAAGATCCATTCGCCAACACCGTCCCACATACTCCACCGACAGGGCTTAAATGATGAATCATATGCTGCAACCATGCAAAATTGGCATTACCAACTGGCGGAACACCATATTTCCACCGGATATCTTCCTGCAACCTTTCTCCTCCCCAATCCGACACATTAAAAGGAGGATTAGCCAAAATAAAATTTGCCTTTAATGTCTTATGCTGGTCGTCATGAAACGAATCGGCATTATGCCTTCCGAGATTCGCTTCCAACTGACGAATTGCTAAATTCATCTTTGCCAGTTTCCATGTCGTCGGATTGCTCTCCTGCCCAAAAATGGAAATATCTCTGACATTCCCCTGATGCTCTCGTACAAATCGTGCAGATTGGCAAAACATACCGCCGCTCCCACATGCAGGATCAAAAATCTGGCCTTCAAACGGCTCAATCATTTCTACCAGAGTCCTTACAATGCAGGACGGTGTATAAAATTCTCCTCCCAGCTTTCCTTCCGCGCTCGCAAACTTGCTTAAAAAATATTCATACACACGCCCCAGAACATCTCTTTCCTGTGCGGCAGATGACCCTACCTCTATATTAGTAAACAAAGTTACTAATTCTCCCAAACGTGTTTTGTCCAGTTCGGCCCTCGAATAATTTTTTGTCAAAACACCTTTTAATGAATTATTTTCTTTTTCTATTATTTCCATCGCATGATCAATTACACTGCCTATATCTGCACTTGCAGCATGTTTTTGAATTTCTGACCATCTCGCCTCCTTGGGAACCCAAAAAATATTATCTGCCAGATATTCATCTCTGTCTTCTTCATCACCATATCCTTCTTCCAACAGAGCCTGGTACTTTTCCTCAAACGAGTCAGATACATATTTCAAAAATATAAGCCCTAAAACCACATGTTTATATTCTGCTGCATCCATGTTAGAACGCAGCTTATCCGCCGCCTGCCATAACTTTTCTTCAAATCCAATATTAGTAGTTCCCGTTGCCACTTTCATACCATATACCTCTTCACCGCTTCCGCCATCTTCACCGCCCGCACGTTCTCCTTCACGTCGTGCACCCGGACAAAGCCGCACCCTTTCAACACACCGATCACCGTCGTCGCCAGCGTACCCTCCTGCCTCTCCTCTGGGGGCAGATCCAACGTCAGCCCGATCACCGATTTTCTGCTGCATCCCAGCAGGAGGGGATATCCCAGAACATGCAGCCGCTCCAGCTTCGCGATCATCTCCAGATTCTGCTCATAAGTTTTTCCAAACCCGATCCCCGGATCCAGAATAATCTTTTCCCCTGCGATTCCCGCCTTCTCCGCCAGAGAAAGGCTTTCCCGCAGTTCAGAAATAACGCCCGTTACCACCCCTTCATAGAGAGCCTCACTCCGATTGTGCATCAGACAGCAGGGCACTTCCGCCCTCGATATCACGGCGGCCATCTCCCCGTCATACTTCAATCCCCAGATGTCATTGATCATATCCGCCCCCGCCGAAATCCCTGCCTCCGCCACAGCGGACTTATAGGTATCCAGCGATATCGGAATATCAAATTCTCTTTTAACTTTCTCTATCACCGATACAACACGCCCGATCTCCTCCTCGTCGGAGATCTTTGTATGACCCGGTCTCGTGGACTCCCCGCCGATATCCAGAATGTCCATCCCTTCCTCCAGCATCTTTTCCACCTGAAAAAGCGCCCGGTCCACCTCCTGAAACCTCCCGCCGTCCGAAAAAGAATCCGGCGTCACATTCAGGATTCCCATAACATAACATCTGATATTTATATCAAACTCTCTATTTCCAATTCTCATAAAACTCCTGCTTCTTTCTTTTTCATGTGATAGTTCGGCGGCCTGCACCCTTTTATGCTTTCACAGCCTGTCCGGATGGAAGTCAAATTCTCAAGGAGCCCCTTAAAAAGCGTCGGCACTTAGCGAGGTATTTTCGAGCTTAGTGTCCGCTACGCTGTTTACGGAGCGAAAGCGCGGCGACGGAGAATTTGACTTCCATCCGGACACCTGTCAACCAACAAAAAACGCCGCCCCGAACTCCTCCCCTAAAACCGCAGCCTCAGATTTTTCTTATCTCCCTTCCAGTCGCACTCCCTCTCCATCTCACAGCAAAAACAGCTCCTGCTCATCTTGTCCGCCCGGTATAAAATGCCGTCCAGGGTAGGCTCCTCCCCGATCTCTGCATTTCGGTGGTTGGAGATCGCTGAGAGGATCTTCTCGCTCTCCTCGTTCTCAAACCCGCAGTCCGACAGAATCTCCGGCGCCAGCCCCGCGGAGGCCTTCTCGTGGGGCGTCCCATCCTCGTACTGCCTCCACCTGCCGATATCGTGCAACAGCGCCGCCGCGTAGATCATCTCCTTCGGGATGGAGAGATCCTGCCGCAGATTAAAGATCATAGCCAGTCTCGCCACATCCAGAAAATGCTCCATATCATGACGACAAAAACGCCTGTTTTCCTCCGCCATCTTGTTTCTCTTTAAATATGTATTAAATAAATCGTGTTTTAATATTTTGTTTACCCGTTCCATTCCGCACTTTCCTGTCAACTGCTCCGCGCCGTTTTTTTACCGCTCCAACATCCGGAAGAAATTATGCTGCAGCTGCGCATCCTCCCGAAAAACCCCTTTCACCGCGTAGGTTACCGTCCTGCTGCCGGGCTTCTTCACCCCCCGCATCGTCATACACAAATGTTCCGCCTCCGTCAGCACCATCACGCCCCTGGCGGACAGATGTTCCATCACCGCCTCCGCGATCTGTTCCGTCATCCTCTCCTGGAGCTGCAGTCTCTTCGCGTATATCTCCACACATCTCGCCAGTTTGCTTAATCCTGCGATCTTTCCGTCCGGGATGTAGGCGATGTGCACCTTTCCGAAAAAAGGCAGCATATGATGCTCACACATAGAATAGAACACGATGTCCTTCTCCAACACCATCTCTGTCTTCTCCGTCGCAAAGGTCTTCGAGAGAACTTCCGCCGCGTCCGCCTCCATACCGCCGCAGATCTCCCCGTACATCCGGGCGATCCGATCCGGAGTTTCCAGCAGTCCCTCCCGCTCACCATCCTCACCGATGCCTTCCAACAACAGCTTAACGGCCTTTTTTATTTTTTCCTGATCTACCATGTTTTTCGCTCCTGTCCTTTACTATCCTGCCAAGCGCCCCCAGATAAGAGAGAGAACCGAAGGCCAGAATGACCCAATCCTTCCCGGCGAGAAGATAGGCCATCTCCACCGCCTCCTCCAGACTGGCCGCCTCCGTCACGCGGGGGTGATACGCCGAAGCCGCGAGCGCCAGATCATGTCCGGACAAAGCTCTCACCTGCCCGGGCGGCGTGACCGTGATGATCTGTTCCGCGTAGGCATAAGTCTGCGCTATTACTTTCTCATATTCTTTATCCTTCAACATTCCTATTATATAAAGAATCTTTTTATTTGTAAAATAAAACCGCACCGCCTCCGCCAGACGTTTTGCCGCATCCTCATTGTGCGCCCCATCCAGAATAAAACAGGGCCTCTTTGCCGCGATCTCAAATCGGTACGCCCATCTCGTCTGGGACAGACCGGCCCTGATCTGCCTTTCGGTGATCGAGAAGCCCTTTTTCCCCAGAGCCTCGGCGATCTCCACCGCCAGAGCGGCATTCTCCGGCTGCACCATGCCCGCCAGAGGGATCTCGAGATGTCTGTAATACCCGCCGTCCTGAGAGATATAGTCAAAGCGCTGTCTCTCCAAACCGTATTTTACATGGGATATGCGTTCCTTCTCCACAAGGCGAAGCACTACACCGCCGGCCTTCTCCCTCAAAATCTCCAGCACCTCCGGATCCTGTATACCGCTGACGATCTCGGCCCCGGGTTTTATGATACCTGCCTTGTGCGCCGCGATCTCCCCCAGGGTATTCCCCAAAAACGCCATGTGATCCATGCTGACGGAAGCAAAAGCGGCGACCAGTGTATTCCGGATGACATTCGTGGCGTCCAGATCCCCGCCCATCCCGCACTCCAAAAGTACGATATCGCAGTGCTGTTCCTTAAAATACTGAAAACAGGCGACCGTCTCCATCTCAAATACCGTGGGGTGCGCCCGCCCCAGCGACGCCATGGCATCGGCCTCCTCCCGGATCAGGCTCATCAGCTCCGCGAACTCTCTCGCCAGAATTTCCTTCCCGTTCACCTGTATCTTCTCCCGGTAGGCATAGACCGCCGGAGAGCAGTAACAACCCACCCGGTACCCGGCCGCCCGCAAAATACCGTAGGTGTAAGCCAGCACGGATCCCTTTCCGTTTGTCCCCGCGATATGCACAAAAAACAGACTGTCCTGCGGATTTCCAAGCCTCCGGCTAAGCTCCTCCGTGCTCTCAAGCCCCGGCACACTGCCAAGCTGCGACATCTCTTCCAAATAGTCCAAGGTTTCCCGATAATTCATGTGCATTCTCCCAAATTTATCTTCCCTGCAATTTTGCAGCCACTCCATTTATTATGAATAAACCGGTCCGATCTGTCCATACTTTTTTTATGAGCAGAAAAAAAGAAAACAATACACCCATGCCTTTCTTCAAATTATTTCTCCACTGCGGCATAGCCGGCTGGTGCATCGAGATCCTCTTCACCGCCTGCGAGATGCTCAAGCGGCGGGAATTCCAACTAAAAGGAACCACCTCCCTGTGGATGTTTCCGATCTACGGCTGCGCCGCCTTTTTGCGGCCGCTTTTTCGCATCACCCACAGGCTGTGGCTCCCTCTCCGCGGTACTCTGTATGCTCTCCTTATTTTTTCCGGTGAATTTCTTTCCGGCAGACTGCTGAGCCGAAAAAAACTGAACCCCTGGGATTACAGCGGGAACAGGCTTCGCCTCGGTCCCCATATACGGCTGGACTTCTTCCCCAACTGGTTTCTCGTAGGGCTGTTCTATGAAAAATTCACGAGAAAAAATGGATTCCGGAATCTGTAGAGAGACGATCAGTCATCGTATTCGTCCGCCAGGTTATCCTCCGGATCCATATCCGCATCGATCCGCAGAGTGTTCATCGTCCTGCGCTTCCTTCTCGCCTCCTCGGATGCCTCCAGAATAAAATCTTTGATGGACTTCGCGTTCCGCACATGCTCGATATACAGTTTCGGGTTTGTCGTATCCCCCGTATAACAGATCACCGTCCCCATCTTAAAGATCCTCTCCCACAGAGTTGCCGACAGCTCCACATCCTGTACTTTATACATGTAACAGTCATTCTCCTTCGTGCTCAAAAGCCCTGTGTTGACTGTGATCATTTCCTCCCTCACCGTATACTTCGTAAAAGTCCAGGGCAGGCCAAAAAATAACAGTCGTTTTCTTTCGATAAATTCCATTCCCATTCTCCTCTTCCTTTCTATATATCCGTCTCCGCCAGGCCTCCTTATTTGTCGTGGGACGCTTTCTTACTGTATTTCTCCTCGCAATATTTGCAACGGTAGATCTCTTTCACCTCGTCAGCCAGCACAAAGATGTGCGGAAGTTCCTGCTCTATGGAAGTGATGCAGCGCGGATTGTGACAATGGATCACATTTTTGATCTCCTTCGGCAGATGCAGAGCCATCTTTTCCACGATCTCGCCTTTCTGAATAATATTGACCGTGATATTGTGGTCAATATACCCCAGAATATCCAGATTCAACATGTTGATATCGCACTCCACCTTTATGATATCCTTTTTCTTCATCTTGTTGCTGCGGGCATTTTTTATGATGGCGACCGTACAGTCCAGCTTATCCAACTGCAGGTATCTGTAAATTTCCATGCTCTTGCCGGCCTTGATATGGTCCAACACCAGCCCCTCCTCGATCTTTCCTACATTTAACATATGATAACCATTCCCTTTCTATCGCTCTCACACAAGCTCCAACAGCGTCAGGATCAGAGCCATGCGGACATACACCCCGTACTGTACCTGCTTGAAATAGACCGCCCTTTCATCCTCATCCACCTCCACGGAGATCTCGTTGACCCTCGGAAGCGGGTGCAGCACCAGACAGTCCTGTTTCGCAAGAGCCATCTTCGCCCTGTCCAGGATATAGAAGTCTTTTAACCGGACGTAGTCTTCCTCATTGAAGAAACGCTCCCTCTGTACTCTTGTCATATACAGAAGATCCAGCTGCGGTATACAGCTCTCCAGGTTGATCACCTCCTCATAAGGGATCTCCTTTTCTTTCAACATCTCGATGATGTAATCCGGGACGCGCAGTTCCTCCGGAGAAATAAATATAAATTTAACATTTTCATAACGCACCAGCGCATTGATCAGGGAGTGCACCGTCCGGCCAAACTTCAGATCCCCGCAGAGGCCTATCGTGAAATTCCCCAGGCGTCCCTTCAGGGCGTGGATCGTCATCAGATCCGTCAGGGTCTGAGTGGGGTGCTGGTGTCCGCCGTCCCCCGCGTTGATGATCGGGATAGATGAGCGGGAGGCCGCCACGTACGCCGCTCCCTCCTTCGGATGCCGCATGGCGCAGATATCCGCAAAACAGCAGATCACGCGGGTGGTGTCCGCAACGCTCTCCCCCTTCGACGCGGAGGACGAGGCCGCATCCGAAAAGCCGATCACGTTCCCGCCCAGATTCAGCATGGCGGTCTCAAAGCTCAGCCTGGTCCGCGTGCTGGGCTCATAAAAACAGGTCGCCAGCTTTTTCCCCGCGCACATATGCGCATATTTCCCGGGTTCCCTCTCGATATCGTCCGCAAGATGAAAAAGAGAATCCAGTTCTTCCGTCGAAAAATCGAGCGGACTCAATAGATGTTTCATGGTGTAATACCTCCTGTTTTTCGTTCCATGAAAAGGCGAAGGGAAAAATATCCCTTCGCCTTTTAATTAACAAAATGACAATAATTCTTCCACCGGTTTTCTTCTGGGTACAGCGGGTTCCTCCGCCGCATATCCCATAGGAATAAGAGCCGCAACCTCCCTGTCCTCCGGAATTTCCAAAATAGATGCCGCCTTCGCATCGTCAAATAATCCAAGAATAACAGTTGCTATTCCTTTATCATAAGCTGCCAGGCAGAGCGTCTGGGAAGCGATTCCCGCGTCGTACATCTGCCATCTGTCCCCTTTGTCGGTGGAGTAGGAACCGTCTCTCTCAAAACCGGAACGGTTTTTAATGATGGTGACTGCCATCACCACCGGAGCGGCCTCCATGATTTTACCGTTATTGGCCCACATATCGGTACATTCTTTCGCGAGCCTTTCCTTCTTTTCCCCCTCCACTGCCACAAAACGCACGATCTGCGTATGTTTCCAGCTGGGATAATAGGAAGCTGTCTCGACAATCTCAGAGAGAAGGTCATGATCGACGGCCTGATCCGTGAATTGTCTGACACTCCTGCGCCCCATAATACATTCTTTTGCGGTCATTGAATACCTCCCTTGTTATGCTGATCGTTTCTGCTACTCTACAGATAAGTATAACAAAAGGGGCACAGGCTTTCAAGGTGCTTTTTAAACTTCTATGTAGAACCGGGCCGCAATATCTTTCAGCTGGTCCGCCTCACTCTGACAGCCCTTCACCATATCCATGTTCTCACCCATACGATTCACAACGGACGCCGTCTTCTCTGCGATATCCGCCACACCCACTGCGGATTCGTTGATGGTCTTGCTGATGCCCTCGAGACCGTCCGTGATCACAGCGATCGTCTCATTGAGCTGCACGACGGACTCCTGGATCGACGTCATACTGCTCTTGACCGCCATGGAATCGTCATTGTACTGATTGCTCACATCATAGAACGCCTGATAATCCGGCACCACCTGGGTTTCCATAAACTGTGTCGTGTCGCGCAGAGTCGTACCCATATCGCGCACCACCATATTGACTTCCGCCACGATATTGTTGATATCCGCCACGGTCTCGGAGGTCTGGTTCGCCAGATTGCCGATCTCCGTCGCCACCACGGCAAAGCCTTTTCCGGCCTCCCCGGCTCTCGCGGCCTCGATGGACGCATTCAGCGCCAGAAGACTTGTCTGAGAGGAGATCCGCATGATGACTTCGGTCAGCTCGTTGATCTTCTCCACCGCCTTCGCCTCCTCGATGACCCTGGTGGAGTTTTTCTGCAGAGTGGCGAACATATCCCGCGCCAGCTTCACGGACGCCGTCGCGGACTCCTTCAACTTCGCAGCCCTCTCCTCGATCTCACCCGACAACTCCTCACCTTCCATGGACATCCTCTTGATCTCATCGGATTCATCCTTCATATCTTCGATGCTGGATACAAGCGTCTGCGTCGTCGCCGTCGTCTCCTGCATACCTGCCGCCAGTTCCTCGGTCGTCGCCGAATTATCCGTGCAGGAATCGTTCACCTCCGCCGAGGTAACCTGCAGTGTATTGACGATCTCGTTCAGATGTGTGCTGGAACTGCCGATGTCCTGGATGACATTCCGAAGGCTCTCGCGCATCGCCGCCACCGCATTGGCCATGGCTCCGCACTCATCCTTCCCCTTCACCAGCTTCTTATTCCACGGATGACTGACAAATCTCAGTTCCTCTATCTCATTGATCAGCACCGTGATCTTCTTTAACGGCTTCATCATAATACCGGACACAACAAAGATCACCACCGCAAGGACAAGCATCACGACAAGCATTCCCTGACCGGAATTCACCATCATCGCGGTAATTCCGCTCAGGACCTCCTCCTCATCCGAGGAGATCACGATAATGTCGTTGGTCGAAAGCACATAGTAGGAAGCGTACTTGACAGCCCCGTCAAATTCGTAGCTCACAACCTCCGGCTGCGGTACGTCTCCCGCCTGGATCTTTGCCACCACTCCTTTTACCACCTCGTTCTCAACCGGCTTCCCGACCTTGCTCTGAGTCGGATGGTAGAGCATAGTGCCGTCGGGCGATACCATATACGCGTAGGAGGATTCCACTCCCTCCATCTTTGCCCCTGCGAGAATTCCCGCATAGGCATCATAAGTCAATGTTCTGCCATGCTGCTGGTATTCCGCGATCTCCGTCTCCATCCCGGCAGCATAAGCTTCGACAAGGCTGAGCATCGAATTCTGCGTCAGCTTAGTCAGTTCCTCCTCCGCTCTGGGCACTGTCATCTGCAGTACCATAAGACAGGAGCAAAGCGCTCCGATCTGCACAAGCAGCATAATTTTTGTCCGCATGGAATGCAATATGGACACCCTGTTTTTTGTTTTTTTCTGTTCGTCAGGCATGATTCCCATCTCCCTTTTCTCATGGTATCGGTTATGAAAATAACCTATAGGAAAATTATATAACATTTTCTCTTCAAAGACCACTGTTTTTTGCTCCTAAAATCCTTTTCAGAACAGCACTTTTTGCAATATTTTTCTCACTTTATGCCATTGCTTTCTCCGCCTCGACAATCTATACTTAATTACAGCCAACAGTGCAGATAAAAGAGCATCGATATAAGATACAGGAGGGCAGATTATGGAACAGATTTTTGAAATGATAAACAACGTATTTTCCTTTGTGATCCCGGTTTCCGATTTTTTCTGGGACTTTCCCACGAACTTTGACTGGTATACGCGGATCCCCATTCTGGGGAATTTTTCTCTGGCGATCATTCTGCTTGTCGGCTCCGGCATCTTCTTCACGGTCAGGCTGGGCTTCCTGCAGATCACGCACTTCAAACAGGGTATCCGTATCCTGTCCAAAAAGAAAAGCGATGAGATCGGCATCTCCTCGTTGGGCGCTTTCTTCCTGAGCTCGGCCATGCGTGTCGGCCCCGGCAATATTCTGGGCGTCACCGGCGCCATCGGCGTGGGCGGCCCCGGCGCGCTGTTCTGGATGTGGCTCTCCGCTTTCTTCGGTATGTCCACCGCCTACACGGAAGCCGTGATGGCTCAGATGTTCAAGGAAAAAAAGGACGACGAGTTCGTGGGCGGTCTGCCCTACTACGGAAAAAAACTGCTCGGCAACAGAAAGGGCGCGGGAATCTTTCTCTCCGTCATGTTCATCGTCTACGCGATGTGCTGTCTGCCGGCGCAGGGCTTCAACGTGGTCAGCTCCATCGGACAGATGGGCGAGATCCTGACCGGCTCCCCGATCTCCACCACCTCGCCACTCTATTACATAACTTCCGCTATTTTAATTGTGCTCGTCGCCTACCTCGCTTTCGGCGGCATCAAAAAGGTGACGAAAGTGACGGACACGGCTGTGCCAGTCATGTCCGTCATCTATATCGGGACCGTACTGTTGCTGGTGATCATGAATCTCGGCGCGATCCCCTACTTCTTTGCCTCCGTCTTCGGCGGTGCATTCACCCCCCAGGCGATTTTCGGCGGCGTGTTCGGGACCGTTCTGGCTCAGGGCATCAAACGCGGACTGATGAGCAACGAGGCAGGCCAGGGTACGATCACCATGGCGGCGGGCGCCGCCAACACCGACCACCCCTGCGAGCAGGGCTGCGTGCAGTCCATCGGCGTTTTCCTCGACACCATCGTCATCTGTACTCTGACCGGTTTCGTGGTGGTGATGGCGCATCTCTGGACCGGAGATAACGCGCAGGCATGGATGGAAATGGATAAACTGCCCAAGTTTCTGACTTCCGCTTCCGCTCTGACGCCGGGCACAGGTACCTTTGACAATATCGTGATCTTCCTGATCACCGTCTGTTTCTGCCTGTTTGCCTTCACCTGCGTGATCGGATTTTTCAGCTTTTCGGAAATCGCCGCCGGCAGGATCACCGCGAAAAAGTCCTTCACCAACGGAGTACGCATCCTGGGTATTTTCATCACTCTCTTCGGAATCTTCTGCTCCATCGCAGGGCTGGACCTGGGCAATCTGTGGGCAATCTCCGATCTCGGCAATATCCTGATCGTGTTCGCCAATATTCCGCTTTTATATCTGGGGTGCGGCTATGTATTCAGAGCCACCGACCACTACAAAAAGAAGGACGGCACTCCTTTCACCTCCGAGACGGCGGGGATCACCTGCGAATATTGGGATGAGAGAGCGAATAACTCACTGTAATCCCCCTAAATCGGGCAGGCAGGAGAACGATACATCCTCCTGCCTGTCTGCTCATTTTTTATTAATTATATTTATATTTAATTTTTCTTTCACCGCTTCTTTCAGCTCTTCCAGACTGTAATGCACCTTCTTATTTCCCCGCATGCCCGGATTGCCCAGGATCATACCTCGTTTCCAGCGATCCCGCACAGTCTTCAGCTCAAAAGCATGCCAGCGGGCATTCAGAAACCGCTCTCTGATCTCCGCCGCCTCCTTTATCGCGCTCTCCAGATATTCCCCCGGAATCTGCATTCTCTCCCGCACACCGCGCAGTTTTTCCTCGATACTCTCCGTCAATTCCTCCAACCGCATTTCCGCCGCATCCCGGTATTGTCCGATTCCCTCCTCCTTCACCGCCGCAATCACATCCAGACGCTTCTGTATATGTGCCATCTCTTCTTTGACTTTTTCCATCGCCAGCAGAATGTCCCGGATATCCAGCGCCGCCCGGAAGGAGAGCGCAAAATCGGCGACGATGAAAACCGTCAGAACAAACACGAGAACCGACAGCACACCGTCGGGTATCCCTAAGAGCAGACTCTCGATCGGTCTGTGGATGATATGCGTCATCAGAATCGTCAAAAACCCCCAGGAGAGCGTCGTCCCGAGGCAGATATACCCCTGAAAATTGAACCGGACATCGGAGTAATCCCAGTAGCGCACCTTAAAGAGCACCTCCATCACAACACCCGTTATGTATTCCAGTACCGTCGCCCCGACACAGCCCGCCGCGTACGTGAGAAACAGATTGTGCTGAAAGGGCGCGGAGACCACCAGCATCATGATCGCCCCGCTGCCGTACAGCGGCAGAAAAGGTCCCCGCATAAATCCTCTGTTGATCCAGCGGGGCGGCTTCTCCTTCAGACTGACGTAGGCGGACTCCACGCACCAGCCCAGAAAGCAATACAGATAAAACAAAAACAACCATTGTGACATTGTATACGGATACATAATGCATTTCCTCTCCTGTTTTTCTACGTCTGATATACGAACACTCCAACGCTCAGTTTGCCCTTTTTTGTCTCCCGGTCCGCGCCGTCATAAAAAAATTTTCCCTTTCCGCGCACGCTGACCGCGTCCTCCCTTTTCAAAAAACAGCTGTTATTTTCACATATCCTGCCGTTCACAAACACTTTCTGCGCCCGGAAAAGCGCAAGACTCTCCGCGCGGGAGAGATGATACAGGGCCGCGATCACCACATCCGCGCGCTCCGAGGAGACCGTCACATTCTTTCGCACCTTCTCCTTCTTCATCTGTATCTCTGCGGCATCCGCCCTCTCACATCTGACATCCGTATGTCGGATGCGGCTGAGTTCTCCGGCGATAAAATCAGCGATGGACTCCAGGCAGAAGAGATACCCGCAGTTATCCCTGACCGAGATATCCCCCAGCGTGCTTCTCTCTATGCCGAGGTTCATCAGCGCTCCCAGAAAATCCCTGTGCCCCAGATCGTCCGCGTACTTTTGGACAAGCGGCTGGATCTTCAGCATCACGATCGGAAACTCCGCCTCGTACCCGAACTCCTCCGGATCGCCGAAGCGCGCCACCGCTCTCTCCGCCTCTTTGCTCCCGCCAAAAAGTACAGGATGTGCAAAGGAAAGTTCTCTCTCCATCCGGTAAAACACATCCTGTTCCGCCATCCCCAGAAAACCTGTGAACGTATAGATATTCTGTCTGCTGCTCTTCTCCGCAAGCTCCGTCAGACGTCTCTGCAGCTGTCTTATCTCCTTCTCCGAATCCACCTGTCATCCCCTCCGCAGACCGTCGTACGGAAAGTTCCCTACATGAAAGAGATCACCTCTTCCCTGGGCGCTTTCGTCCTCTCCACACTCTCCGCATGGAGCACCGGCCCCTTTCCGTTGTAGTCGGCCCAATATTCTTCCTTCACCACCGCGGTCACTCTGACCCAGTCCCGCATTCTCAGCTCCGCTGCCCCCGCATATTGGCAGACATAGCCCAGAAAGCTCATATCCTCGGCACAGCAGGTCATCGCCATTCTCCCCGGCACAAAATAATCCTCCGGAAAATTTTCCGGCTTGAGCACCTGCGCGGTAAACCGGACGCGCTTATCCACATACCGCTCCAGATGATCCATGGAATCGATATACCAAATACCATAACTACTGTTATCCAAAACGATCGGATCATCCTGCAGATCGTAGGGCAGATCATCCTCAAAGATCTCGTCGATCTCACCGTTTGAATCCTCAAAAATGATCTCCGCCTGCCGGTTCACCGCCTTGATATTTCTCTTGTAGGAGGCCAGATCTTTTATCCCGTCGCACCTGTTAAAGATGATCATCTCTGATTTTTTCACCATCTCCGCCAACAGCGACTTCATATTCGTGTAATACATCGGAAATGTGCTCGCGTCGATGCAGGTGATCTGCTGTTCCACGGTCCAGTGCCAGGGCAGTTTCATATTTTTGAAATTCCACATACCGTTATACTCTATGATGATCCGCTCCGGTTTATACTTTTTGTCCAGCTCCATCAGGGCGGAGGGAGTAAAATCCGCCTCCTCCTCCATCCGTTCCAGTATGGTTTTGCTGTCTTTCAACAGCTTTTCATCGTACTCGACCTCGCCCTCCTCGCAGAGCACTAACAGTGTCTTCCCTCTCAGCTGAAAATACGGCTGCGCCAGTGTATAGACGATAAACTCCGTCTTTCCGCTCTCCAAAAATCCATTGATGATATAAACAGGTTTCATATTCCAACTCCTTATTTTCCCAGAAACAGCTCTTTCAATGCGTCCTCCCTCAGACCGGATCCGATCACGCAGAACTTTCCGGTCACGTCGGCTGCTCCTGTCCGCACTTCCGCTTCACCGGGCACATAATCAAAATGAATCCAGCTTCCGTCCGCCGCGGGAACCATACCCTTTGCCCGGAGCACGATGCCATACTCCTTCTCCCGGTCCAGTTCCTCCAGGATATCCCCGATCCGGGATTTCTCATACACCGCCGCCGTCTCCATCCCCCAGCTTGTAAACACCTCATCCGCGTGGTGGTGGCCGTGGTGATCGTGGCCGTGGTGATCGTAGTCGTGGCATCCGCAGCCGCACCCCTCACCGTGATGATGATGGTGCTCATGCTCCTCACCGTGGTCATGATGGTGATGCTGCTCGTGCTCATGCTTCTCCCCATGGTGGGACATCACCTCCGCCATCAGTTCCGCCTCCAGATCGGAGGCACCCTCTATCGTCTCCAGGATCTTTTCGCCGTCCAGTTCCTCCCAGGGCGTCGTGATCACCGTGGCTTTCTCGTTGTGCTGCCTGACTAACGCAACCGCCTCCTCGATCTTCTCCTGCTTCATGGATCCCGTACGGCTTAAAATGACTGTCCCCGCGTACTCGATCTGATTGATGAAAAATTCACCGAAGTTTTTGCTGTACATTTTACACTTGGAGGCATCCACCACCACCACCGCGCTGTTCAGATGAGCCTGTCCGTCCGATTTTACATTCTCCACCGCTCTCATCACATCCGAAAGTTTTCCGACTCCGGAGGGCTCGATCAGGATCCGCTCCGGCTCGTAAGTTTTCAACACCTCCTGCAGCGAGGTCCCAAAGTCCCCTACGAGGGAACAGCAGATACACCCGGAGTTCATCTCCTTTATCTCAATGCCGGATTCCTTCAAAAATCCACTGTCGATTCCGATCTGTCCGAACTCGTTCTCTATGAGAACAACTTTCGTTCCCGTCAGCGCTTCCTGCAGCAGCTTTTTGATCAGGGTCGTCTTTCCCGCCCCCAAAAATCCCGAAACTATATCGATCTTTGTCATTTTAACAATCTCTCCTCTCCATATGCATCCTGCTTTTCTGCTTCCCTATTTTCCATCAATTTCTCCGGCCTGTCAAGTTCATGGGAGACAGTTAATGGATTCTTTAGAAAACAGTTTGGCTTTCCGACAAAATCTCCCAGACAGGTACCGCCGCAAACCCGGTCTCACCGTCCCCGCCCACCAGAACGCCCAGAAGTTTTCCCTGTCTGTCGAAGACTCCGCTGCCGGACATTCCGGCGTCCACCGTCCCGGTATCCTGCACGATCCCGCAAAGCATCAGTTTCTGCGCGCTCTCATACCCGTCAAACTTCATCTCTTCCTCCGCCTCTATCAGATATCCCTTCACAAAATTTCCTGCCGCACGATCCATGGAACCATAGACGACAAGCTCCTCCCCCCGCGTCAGCTCCTCTCCGCCCCGTCCGCAGGGAATCACCGCCGCCAGTTCTGCCCCGTCCTCGCCAAACAGCTCCGTCGGAATCACCGCGAAGCCCACATCGCAGTTGTCCAGGATCCGTTCCACCCTCGCCTCATAGTAGATCCCCGCATAGCACAATACCTCGCAGGTCTCCCCGTTTTTCAGAAGATGGCCGCTGCTGATCACAGTCACCTCCTCCTCCGTGATCTCCCAGACCAGACCGCTCCCCCTGTAGTCACCGCAAAAAACCTGCAGGACGCAGGGCCGCAATTCCTGTTCCAGAACAGACCATTCCTTCTCAGCCGGGACCAAAGCCTCTATCCCATAGCTCTCTTCCTCCCCGGGCGTCCCGTCTCCACAGCCTGTACATCCTGCCGCCAGAACGCACACCGGCAGAAGCAATTTAATTACATGTGTTATTATTCTTCTCATATCTTTTCCTCTTGCATCCTACCGAAACTCCTGCGTCTCATATAAAAACCCCGACAGAACACTGTCGGGATTTCTTCTCACAACTTATAAGCAGACCGGTAAGCCGGGTTCTGTTCCCTGCGATGCAGGGCGATGGCCATCTATCTTGGACTGCTGTCGCCAACAGCCTCCAGCGACCCACCTGAGAACAAACCGGGCCGGTTTATCGTTCTCTGCTTGGTCTTGCTTCGGATGGGGTTTACATAGCCCCGCCTGTTGCCAGACGGACGGTAGTCTCTTACACTGCCTTTCCACCCTTACCAGCCGGAATCCGGCTGGCGGTTTGTTTCTGTTGCACTGGCCTTGGAGTCACCTCCACCGGACGTTATCCGGCATCCTGCCCTGTGAAGCCCGGACTTTCCTCACCTGCACGAGCAGGCGCGGCCATCTGGTCTGCTTATAAAATGGTTGCAAATCACTATGCATTATAAAATGATTCTTCCGTTTTTGCAAGTTCTTTTCCGTACATCCTCTTCACCACAAAGACCAGCGCGCCGAGCTGCACCGCCAGCACGATCTCCAGCGCCACGATCGGCACAAAGTTCGACAGCACGATCGTGAGAGCGTCCACCAGGAAATGGACGCCGACCGCGGCGGCGAAATATTTCTTCTCCCCCCGCTTCACCGCCCGGTAGACCAGATAGGACAGACAGATCTGCAGTCCGATCGCGATGGCCCGCTCCACTCCCACCAGAAAAAACTGATAGCCCGGCGTTGTCCAGAACACTGACAGGCTCTGCAGAGCCAGTTCCTTTCCCGGCCCGTCCTCTATCGCGGAATAGGCGCTCTCGATCTGTCCCGAGTTGATCATCAACACCGTGATCAGATTTGTGATACACCCTACGCCGGCAATGATGATCGCCTCCGCTCCGCCGTGTCCGACCCCGTACATGATCGAACTCTCCCTGGAAAGATTTTTCTTCATCCAGGATTTCATCGCCACGAACCGGCCGGTCTCCTCGAACACTCCTGCGGCAAGCCCTCCGTAGATGGCGTAGAGCCATATGTTTTCCTCCAGCACATCCCCCGCCAGATTCAGCGTGACGCCGTGGAGTATCTGCTCCAGAATAAGCGCAGACAGGACGAACATCAGCGCTCCGATCCCCGCCGCGCTCATCTTCGTCTTCAGCCTGATTTTTACAAAGAACAGCAGAAATATCGGCAAACCGATCGAGATGATCATCGAAAAAATAATTCCTGCTATCGCCGTCCCCGAAACCTGTTCTACCATACCATCATCCCCTTCTCATCAAACTTTGAAACAACTTCCGCCGACGAACTCCCGGCAGACAGAATTATTCGGAATGGACGCGCTGTCCACACCGAGAAAGTAGTTGAGGAAGCGCAGCAGACGTTTCGCCTCATAATACTCCGGCTCTCCCTCCCGGATGCTGAACAAGAGCGGCTCTGCGTACTGTTTCAACACCGCCAGCTCATAGACCAGGGCCGAATTGAACATCATATCGGCCTCCTCCTGGAACGGGAAAATATTTTCTTCCTCCCCCCGTCTCACGGAGGGCCACATCTGGATCGTCCGCTTCGCGGAGGCGTTTCTTGTCCTGGCATCCCGCACGATGCGCCGCAGCAGTCTGCCGTCGGTGGTAGGTATTCTGTTGTGGTCGTCAATGTTCAGACTTGTCAATGCGCTGATATAAACTTTAAACTTGCTGTCCTCCGGCAGAGAGTAGGACATCTTCGGGTTGAGTCCGTGGATCCCCTCGATCACAAGGATATCCTCCTCCTCCAGCTTCATCATATGGCCATTGTACTCCCGGTGGCCGCTCATGAAATTGAAATGGGGCAGTTCCACCTCCTCCCCATCCAGCATCTTCCGCATATCGCTGTTGAACAGTTCCACATCGATCGCTCCCAGACACTCAAAATTGTAATCACCCTTCTCATCTTTCGGCGTGTCTTCCCTGTTTACAAAATAATCGTCCAGACTGATCAGATGCGGCACTTTGCCCAGCGCACGCAGCTGTATCGAAAGTCTGTTGGCAAAGGAAGTCTTTCCGGAGGAGGAAGGTCCCGCTATCATCACAAATTTCACATGGCTGCGGCTCACCGCCTCCTTGGCGATCTCGCCGATGCGGCGCTCCTGCTCCGCCTCCTGCCAGAGAATCATCTCCTGCATGTGATTGCCGCAGATAGCGTCATTCAGCTCTCCCACATTCTCGATCCCCACATGGGAACTCCACTCTGTCGCTTCTTTCAATGTCCGGTACAGTTTCTCCTGCGCCCGGAAAGGCTGCAGCTTTAAGGGTTCCTTCCGATCCGGCATCACAAGCATAAAGCCTTCGCCGTATGTAATCACCTGAAAATATTTTGCATAGCCGGTATGGGGGAGCATATATCCATAGTAGTAATCGTAAAATCCGTCCAGACAGTACAGATTCACCCCGGAACTTCTCCGGTAGCGGAACAGCTTCTCCTTGTCCTTCATGCCGTACTCCCGGATCAGCTTCATGCATCTCCTCATCGGATAATACTTCTTCATGATAGGCAGCCTCTGCTCCGACAGCTCTCTCATCCTCCGCTCGATATCCTGCGCCAGCTGATCGGTGACCTGGACATTGCCCGTCACCGTGCAGTAATATCCGTTGCTGACCGCAAACTCCACTTTGACCCTCTCCAGATCGTCCCGCCCCACAATATCCGTTATCGCCTTCAGAAACATCATTTTGACGGTCCTCACATAAGCTCTGTGCCCGATGGGATCCTTCAGCGTCAGAAAGGATACTGTGCAGTCTTCCTTTATCCTTTTGTGCAATTCACGCATTTTCCCGTTCGCGATGACCAGCGCGATCTGGTTGCCATACTCCTCCTGATGTCTTGAGGCCACCTCCTCAAAAACCGCGTCCTCCGCATATTCCGTCACTACTCCGTCTACTGTCACCTTCATAAACTGCCGGCCTCCTTTCGTTTTATATAAAATCTTGTTTTAATTTATGCCGTCCAGAACGGATTTTTCTCCGGGGCCGTGTGTATTGTCACACCGGACAACTTCTTCTTACAGTATTCCTCCATGCAGGGAACAAATATCTTCTCCAGTCCGTAATGCCCCGCATCGATGATCGCAAGCCCCTGCTCCACCGCGTCGATCCCCTCATGGTGATCAATATCACCCGTTATCAAAACATCGGCACCCAGCCTCACCGCATCCTCTATACAGCCTTTTCCGGATCCCGGGCAGACCGCCGCCATCACAATGGTCTCCGCCGGCATTCCATATACCTTTACCTGCTCTATTTTGCAGCGGATCTTCACATATTCCGCGCACTCCGCCAGCGTCATAGGCGTTGGCAGAATTCCCGCTCTGCCGATCCCCTCCTTCGATATCTCGTCCTCATAGGTCACGGACAACACCTTCCGATCCTCCAGTCCGAGCTGCTCCGCCACCGCGTCCGCCATCCCCATCACATCAAAATTGGTGTGCATCGCATAACAGCAGATCTTATGTTCCGCCAGCGTCAGTATCTTATCCCCGATAAAATCCCTCCCCGAAACCTGTTTCATCGGTTTAAATATTATGGGATGGTGTGTCAGCAGCAGATCGGCATGAAGTCTCACCGCCTCCTCTATCACTTCCCTCGTGGCGTCCAGGGCAATATAGACGGAGGATATTTCCTTCTCCTCCCTGCCGCACAACAGTCCCACATTATCCCAGCTCTCCGCAAACGATCCCGGGGAAACCTCCTCCAGATATTCTATGATCTCACAGCATTTCATACTGCACCTCCTCTGTCCGTATCCATTCTTCTCCGCACATCCCGTATCCGGCGCAGTTCTTCCTCCACCTGATCCCGTCTGTTCGGGTATGTTAAAACTTCTTTTAATATTTTGTTCTGCAGTTCCTCCCACCAATCCAGATAAGTGAGAAGAACCGGATTCCGCTCTCTGATCAGGCAGGGACCGAATTCGTCTTCCAGACTTTCCAGGTATGCGTTCTTCTCCGCATCAAGCAACGCCTCCCCCCCGGCATTTACAGCCTCCGCCAGCATCATCGGATAAAACTTTCCGTCCTCCAGAACCATATCCTCCCTCCGGATGACAAATCCCTTCTTTCGCAGATATCCGCGCACACAGGAAAGCTCCGACTGGGGCTGCAAAATCAGATAGCGCAGGCTTTGCCGCTTTTCCGGATAGTCCTCCAGAATCTTCACGATCAGCCTGCCGCCCATCCCCGCGGCGATCATACACTCGACTTCCCCGGCCGCCAGTTTTTCCAGCCCGTCCGACAGTCTTGTCTCTATGTACGCGGAAAGACCGGCGCCTTCTATGTGCTCTCTCGCCCGGGAGAGCGGTCCCTCGTTGATATCCGTCGCGATCACTCTGGGGCAGATATGTTCCTGTACCAGATAGATCGCCACAAACCCGTGGTCACAGCCGATATCACAGGCGGTCGCTCCCCCCGGCACCAGCCCTGCCACCGCCGCCATTCTGTTGGATAAATGAATTTTCTGTCTGACCATCAGTTCAAATAATCTTTCAGTTTGCGGCTTCTGCTGGGATGGCGGAGTTTCCTCAGGGCTTTCGCCTCGATCTGACGGATCCTCTCCCTCGTCACGTTGAACTCCTTGCCCACTTCCTCCAGCGTTCTCGCCCTGCCGTCATCCAGCCCGAATCGCAGACGAAGCACTTTCTGCTCCCTCTCCGTCAATGTGCTGAGCACTTCCACAAGCTGTTCCTTCAACAGCGTAAAGGCGGCCGCCTCCGCCGGGACCGGCACATTGTCGTCCTGGATGAAGTCCCCGAGATGGCTGTCCTCCTCCTCGCCGATGGGCGTCTCCAACGACACCGGCTCCTGAGATATCTTGGAGATCTCCCGCACTCTCTCCACCGGAATATCCATCTTTTCCGCGATCTCCTCCGGCAGCGGCTCCCTCCCCAGTTCCTGGAGAAGCTGCCTGTTCACGCGGATCAGCTTGTTGATCGTCTCCACCATGTGTACCGGGATCCGGATCGTCCGCGCCTGGTCCGCAATCGCCCTCGTGATCGCCTGACGGATCCACCAGGTCGCATAGGTGGAAAATTTGTACCCCTTCCTGTAGTCAAATTTTTCCACGGCCTTGATCAGCCCCAGATTGCCCTCCTGAATCAGATCCAGGAACAGCATGCCTCTCCCCACATAACGCTTCGCGATGGAGACCACCAGCCGGAGATTCGCTTCCGCCAGCCTCTGCTTCGCGTCCTCCCCGTCCGCTATCACGTACCCGAGTTCCTTCTTCTCCTTCTCCAGGGTCTCTCTCTCTTCGCCCTCCGCGGTCTCCAGCATGAGATCCATATCTTTCAGCTTTTCTTCCGCGGCCGCGCCGTCCTCAATCTTTTTGGCGAATTCGATCTCCTCCTCCGCGGAAAGCAGAG
Organism: uncultured bacterium; assembly: GCA_947643595.1. Lineage (GTDB taxonomy): Bacteria > Bacillota > Clostridia > Lachnospirales > Lachnospiraceae > 1XD8-76. Next base: position 22,733 of record CANRWP010000036.1, read on the forward strand.
GCACCTTTCCGATCTCCTTCAAATACATTCTGACCGGATCTTCAATGCTGACGCCGTCGGGAACAGAGAGGTCAATATTCTCCACATCCACCTCGTCCTCCTCCGACAGATTGATCTCCTCGTCGTCCAGATCGGCCTCCACCGGAATCTCCACATTGCAGACAATACCGTTGCTCTCCAGAATTTCCAGCACCTTGTCAAACTGCTCCTCCTCGATGGGCAGATCGCGAAAGGCGTCGCCTACATCGGAGTAGTCCAGTACATTCTTTTTCTTTTTGGCAAGATTCAAAAGTTCCTTTATCTTCTCGTCAAATTTTACTTTTGTGTTTTCATCCATATAACTTCCATCCTTCCTGCTATAAACAGTAATATACTCCCTAATCAAGAGAAATATGCATTTTGTTAAGTTCTTCCAGCGCTTTTTTGCCCGCAATCACCTGATTTAGCGCTGAAATGTCTGTTCCCAACCTCTGAGAATAGTATTCGTAGCTGTTTCGCTTCACATTGCAGACGATATCGTGCAGCGCCTGCTCCGCGTCGCTCTTTTTCTCGATCTTTCCGATGCTTGTATGAAAGAGTCCGGCCACCTCCTTTTTCTGCTCCTCCTCCGGGAACAGATCCATCATGCCCGCCGGGTCCACTTTCCCTTCCTCCAGCTCCGCGAAAAGCCTCTCTGCCACCTTTTTATAGAGCTCATCGAAGAAATCTTCCGGTGTGATATATTCCCTGATCTTCGGATAAATATCCGGCCTGTCCGCCAGCCATGTGATCAAAAGCCTCTGCGCTTTTTTCGCGCTGTCCTCCGGCGTCCTCTTCGACTGGATACCGGATTTCGGCCTCTCAAGCGGCTTTAACAGACCGATCTGGGACGCCGCGGAATTTACCAGCTTCCGCAGATTCTCATGGCCGATATGGTACTTTTCCGCTATCGCTTCCATATAATTGGCCCGCTCCGCCTCCTCCGAAAAATTGCAGAGCTTTTTGGCTATCTCCCGGTGGAATTTTGTCTTTCCCGCCGGATCTTTCAGGTCAAACTCCCCGGACAGGATGCGGATCTCAAAGAAAAAGCTGTTTTCCGCCTCCGTAAGCCGTCTCTCAAAGGCCTCCGCCCCCTCAGCCTTGATAAATTCATCCGGGTCCTTGTAGGGGGCAAAGCTTATGACCCGGCCGGTCAGTCCTGCCTCCCGCAAAATTCCTATCGCCCGCAGCGCCGCTTTCACACCGGCCCCGTCCGAATCGTAGGCTAACAGCACTTCCTCCGCATAGCGTTTGAGGAGAGAGGCCTGTCCCGGCGTAAAAGCCGTCCCGAGGGAGGCCACCGCCTGTGTGAAGCCCGCCTGGTGCATCGTGATCACGTCCATGTAACCCTCGCACAGGATAAACTGATTCTTTCTGGAACTTCTGGCAAAATTCAGCCCGTAGAGATTTCTGCTCTTGTCGAATACCGGCGTCTCCGGTGAATTCAGATACTTGGGCGTTCCCTCCCCCATCACCCGGCCGCCGAAGCCGATGACGCGGTGGTTCATATCCTGTATGGGAAATATGACCCGATTCCAGAATTTGTCGTGGAGACCGAAGCGCTCATCGAAGGCGGCCAATCCCGCCTCCTTGATCAGCTCGTCCTGGAATCCCTTCCGTATCAAATATTTTGACAGATCGTCGCTGGTCTTGTTCGCAAATCCAAGCCCGAATTTATGTAGAGTCTCCTCGCTGAGCTTCCGGTTTCTCAGATAGGCAAGCCCCTGTCCGCCGTGCGGCGCGCGGAGCTGATAATAAAAGTATTTCGCCGCCTCCTTGTTGACGGCCAACAACTTTGCCCGATGGCTTTCCTGCCGCTTTGCCTGCTCCGAGTACTCCGGCTCCGGCAGTTTGATCCCCGCTCTGTCCGCCAGCATCTTCACCGCCTCCTGAAAGGAAGCGTTCTCATACTGCTGCAGAAACATGATCACATCCCCTCCCGCCCCGCAGCCAAAGCAGTAGTACATCTGCTTTGCCTGAGACACCGAAAAGGACGGCGATTTTTCGTTGTGAAAAGGACAGAGCCCGAAATGGCTTGCTCCCTTTTTCTGTAAATGCACATAGCCGGAAATCACATCCACAATGTTATTTCTCGCTCTGATTTCTTCTATTACTTCCTGCGGATAGAACATACCCGCCTCCTTTATTCTTAGTACCGTGATCAGCCGTGCCACGACGCAGGCACATAGATCTCCTCAAATTTGGCGATGGCATAGCGGTCCGTCATGGCGCTGATATGGTCGCACACCACACGCTCCAGGGGCTCTCCTTTTTCGAGCAGCATCCGCATCTCATCCGGGAGGACATCCCTGTGTCTGCAGAAGTAATCGTACAGCGTCTCCACCAGCATCACGGCCTTCCCCTCTTCGCTCTTGGCCTTCGGGTTTATATAGACCCGCTCGAACATAAACTGCCTGAGCCGTTTCAGCGCGCCCTCCACCGGCTCCGACATGACGATAGCGTTCCTCCCGCTGCTGTTCGACACGATATCGTGGATGAAATGATCGATCCACTCCGCGGAATCATAGCCGATCACGTCGCCGATCTCTCCCGGCACATCGTTTTGCGTCAGAATCCCGGCCCGTATCGCGTCGTCCATGTCGTGATGGATATAGGCGATCTTGTCGGAAAACCGCACCACCTGTCCCTCCAGCGTGGAGGGCGTCCCTCTGGTCTGATGGTGCAGGATGCCGTCCCGCACCTCCACGGTCAGGTTCAGTCCCTGTCCCCCCTTTTCCAGAAGCTCTACGGTCCGCACGCTCTGCACATTGTGTGCAAAACCAAGGGGACAGACATTGTTTAACGCCCGCTCCCCGGCGTGCCCAAAGGGCGTATGCCCCAGATCGTGTCCCAGCGCGATCGCCTCCGCCAGCTCCTCGTTGAGCCGCAGCGCCTTCGCTATGGTTCTGGCATTCTGGGAGACCTCCAGCGTGTGGGTCAGCCTGGTTCTGTAGTGGTCGCCGTCCGGTGTCAGAAAAACCTGCGTTTTATCTTTCAGTCTGCGGAACGATTTGCTATGTAGAATGCGGTCTCTGTCCCTCTGAAAGACGGGTCGGATATCGCACTCTTCCTCCGCCCTGTCCCTGCCCTTCGAATCCGCGCTATGACAGGCGTAGGGGCTCAAATAGTCTTCTTCCCGCTTCTCCAGCCTCTCCCGTATCAGCATGATCTATCCCCCGAAATCGTCATGACATCACTTTCACTATATTATATATTCTGCGAATTTCTCCCATTTCCTTTTTTATTTGTCCTACAAATTTTTTCATTTTTTTCTGCGATTCCCTCTTAAGTTTTCTCTTTTTCCTGCCGAAATAAAAAATACCATAGTATTATAATAACCTGGCTGATAATATAATCCATAGAAGGAGCTTAGATTATGTCACTGACAGTTCAAATGAAACCTGATTATACCAGTGTTGTCACAAGAAGCATGCAGAAACTGGGTTCTAACGGCGGCACGGATATGACCAACCTGACAAAGACCATGCTGGGGGGCGGCGGAGACAATACGCTGATCGATTACACCGCCATCAAAAACGGCAGTTACGGCAAGCTTCTGAAGGCCTACTACAGCGAAGTGCCGGAGGCCGACACAAAGAAGGCGCTGAAGGAAGAGGTAAAAAACAAAAAAGTCGAGCTGGTGCAGGATGCGCTGGAGGGCAAATCCTCAAAATCTTCCACCGACACCACCTACAACGCCATGGCCGATAAAATTAAAAATCTTTCGGATTCGGTATCCACTCTGTTTAACGAGAGCGTATAATCATTCACCGTGTCCGCCCAAAGCAGTGCTGTCCGCACTGCTTTTTTTGTTTTTTCATTCTTCTATCGACAATCTATTGCATTTTCTCCCATTTTCCATTACTATGAAAAGTGCTGTTGCAACTAGATACGTCTGGAGGTTCTTATGAAAAAAATAGAAGTGATCATCCGCCCCGAAAAACTGGAAGATTTAAAGAAAATACTGACCAAAAATGAATACAGCGGCATGACCGTGCTCTCCGCCATGGGATGCGGTCATCAGGAAGGTTTCGATAATCCGGAATTTGAAAAACTGGGACTGGAAGTAAATCTTTTGCCGAAGCTCTATGTGATGACTGTCGTCTGGGACGAGGATCTCGAGGATATCCTCTCCGAGATCGTCGATAAACTGTCCACCGGCAATGTGGGGGACGGCAAGGTATTCATCTCCGATATTGATGATGTCATGCGCATCCGCACCGGGGAGAGGGGCAGGCAGGTACTGTAGTAACACTGTGGGCTGCGCTCACATTTTAATTTGGAGGTATTCACAAAAGGAATGATAAAAACTGACAGCAAACCCATCGTGAGACTGTCCGGTGTGACAAAAGATTTCGGAAAGAGTGAAGTCCTGAAAAGTATCGATCTGGATGTTTACGAAGGCGAATTTCTGACCCTGCTCGGTCCTTCCGGCTGCGGCAAGACCACCACGCTCCGCATTATCGCGGGTTTTGAGACGCCATCCCAGGGATGTGTTTATTTAGAGCAGGCCGATGTGACTGATCTCGCTCCCTACAAGCGCAACGTCAACACGGTATTTCAGAGTTACGCGCTCTTCCCGCATATGAATGTTTTCGACAACGTGGCTTTCGGACTGGTGGAAAAGAAAGTGCCGAAACCGGAGATCCGGGAGAGGGTCGAAAAAATGCTGGATCTGGTACAGCTGAAAAATTTCGGCCGCAGGAAACCTCACCAGATGTCCGGCGGACAGCGCCAGAGGGTTGCCATCGCCAGAGCCCTTGTCAATAATCCGAAGGTTCTGCTTCTGGATGAACCGTTGGGCGCTCTGGACCTGAAGCTCCGCAAACAGATGCAGATGGAATTAAAGCATCTGCAAAAGCAGCTCGGCATCACTTTCATCTATGTGACCCACGATCAGGAGGAAGCTCTGACCATGAGCGACCGAATCGCCGTGATGAACAACGGCATCATCGAGCAGATCGGAACGGCCCGCGAGATCTATGAGCGGCCGAAGACCAAGTTTGTCGCCAGCTTTATCGGCGAATCCAATATTATAGAAGCCTCCGTCACGGGGATCGACGGGGACCTGATCGAACTGACCGCGGAGAACGGCGTTGTGCACGCAAAGGGCACGGGGTTCGTGCAGGACGAGATGATCTACATCTCCATTCGCCCGGAAAACACGATGTACTCCTTCGAACCGGTAGAACACTTCCGGCTCCGCGGCATCGTAAAGGAGCATGTTTATGTCGGTTCCATCGTAAAGACCGTCGTTGCCCTGCCCAACGGCCAGAGGCTAAGATTAAACCAGCATCCCCACAGTGATCTGCCGGAAGTCGGCAGTGCCGTCACGGTGTACTGGAATATGGACAAGGCCGTGATCATGCATACCGCGGAGGATACGCTGTATGACCTGATCGAGGATGCGCTGTTAAACCGCCCGGATCTGGCGGTACAGAAAGGACGCGGAAACACATGAGGATCACTCGGAAACATACAACAGAAACAACTGACAACAAAGGACACAGAGGTGATATTCTCTGTCTCGTCGGCCCCCTTTTTCTGTGGATGGTGCTCTTTCTCGCGCTGCCGCTTCTTTACGTCATCGCGATCAGCTTTCTGGAAAAGGGCGTTTACGGCGGCGTACAGGCCATATTTACACTGGAAAATTATACCGCCCTCTGGAATCCCACCTACGGGAAAGTGATCTGGCGCTCCATCGTTCTGGCCTTCTGGACCAGCGTGATCTGTCTGCTCATCTCCTACCCCTTTTCTTTTATTTTGTCCAGATTCAGCGGCAAATACCAGGGATTCTGCGTCCTTCTCATCATGCTGCCCTTCTGGATCAACCAGCTGATCCGGCTAAACGGCTGGAGCAATATCCTGCGGGATTCCGGCGTCATCAATACCTTTCTGTTAAAACTCGGCGTTATCTCCGAGCCGATCACGATGATGTACACGGACGGCGCCACCCTGTTCGGTATGGTGTATGCCCTCTTCCCTTTTATGGTGCTGCCCCTGAACAACTCCATCTCCAAGCTGGATCATTCTCTGATCGAAGCGGCTCACGATCTGGGTGCCTCCCGGATCAGCACCTTTTTCCGGGTCATCCTGCCGCTCACTCTGCCCGGTATCTTTGCCGGAACGATACAGGTTTTTATCCCCAGTCTGGATGCATTCTACATCGCGGACGTGATGGGTGGCGGCAACTCCACACTGCTCGGAAACCTGATCAAAGACCAGTTTATGGCGGCCAGAAACTGGCCTTCCGGCGCCGCCTTCTCGGTGATCCTGATACTCTTTACCCTTCTCGTATTAAAGTTATACACCAAAGTGGGTAATCTGGAAGACCTGGCATAGAGCACAACAACATGTCCCGGGAACAAGGAGGATATAGAAGATGAAAAGAAAAGAAGAAAAAAAGCTCGGCGCATTTTCCTATTTCTACGCCGGAGCGATTTACCTGTTTTTATATCTGCCGATCTTTATGGTGGTCGGCTATTCCTTCAACACAAACGACAATAACCTTGTCTTTAAGGGGTTCACCCTGCACTGGTATGGCGCAATGTTCCAAGACAGGTCCCTCATGAGTTCCCTGCTTTTGACGCTGGAACTGGCTCTTGTCAGCACGATCATCTCCGTAGTGCTCGGCACTCTCGCCGCCATCGGCATGCACCGCTATGACTTCAGGCTCAAAAAAACTCTGGACAACATGCTCTATGTGCCCATTGTCATCCCCGAGCTGGTCATAGGCATCGCCTCCCTCGCCACTTTCACGACTCTGAATATCACCCTCAGCTTCTGGACGCTGGTGATCGCCCATGTGACGTTCTGCGTCCCCTTTGTGATCATCACGCTGCGGGCCAGAATCGCCGGTTTTGATAAATCCATCGAGGAGGCGGCCATGGATCTCGGCGCCAACCAGTTTCGCACTCTCCGGAGAGTCACCATCCCCATGCTGATGCCCGGCATTATTTCCGGCGCTCTGCTGTCCATCACCCTCTCGTTGGACGATGTGATCATCAGTTATTTTGTGACCGGCGCAGGCGATACCACTCTGCCCATCAAGGTGTACGGCATGGCCAGGGGCAAGATCTCCACGGAAGTCTATGCCCTGTTCACGCTGATGATCATCGTCACCGTACTGATCTACCTGCTGTCAGCGGCTGTCCGGTCCGCTGCCGCAAAGAGGCAGCGCTAAGTACGGATTTACCGACCGCTCTATATACAAAATGCCGCATAAAGAGGCACCGCAAACACGCCTTCCTCCAATCCGAAATTCTTTTCGGACAACCGTAGCGCCATCTCCGGCTGATAGAGATTTCGAAAGTGTTTTAAACTTCTTGCGTGGGTATTTTTGCCGGGTTTCACTTCCACCGGTATGATCTTCCCTTCTTTCTGCAGCACAAAATCCAGTTCGGCCGCAGGCGTCTCCGATGTCCAATAATACAGCTGATGACCGCCTGCTCTCAGCGCCTGTGCCACATAGTTTTCCGCCAGAGCTCCTCTGAACAGGTCGGAAAGTTCATTGCGTATCAAATTTTCCGCCGGGATATTGACAAATGCCGTGAGCAGTCCCACATCCGATAAATACAGCTTAAATGCCGATACATCCCGAAATGCCGCGAGCGGCATCTCTCCCCGGGTAACCCTGTCACACTGCAGAACGATACCGGAAAAGACAAGCCATGCGATAGAATCTCCGAACAATCCCGCTGTGGCTCCTTTCCTGATGAGTTTATACTGAAACTTTTTGTTTTCTTTCGCAAGCTGAGCAGGCATGGATGCAAACGCATTTTTAATTTTTGTACTCTCGCTGCCGCCCGCATATTTTGCCATGTCTGCCGTGTAGGCATTCAATATCATAGTCTGCACTTCCGGCACATTGATCCAGGATCTCTGCTCCCTGTACTCTTTGACCGCCGCCGGCATCCCGCCGACTGCCAGATATCTGCGGTACCATAAAAGAAGCTCCTCATGTGTCACGGCAGGCATCTCTTTTCTCTGATCATAGTGTTCTCTGATCAATGTCACGAGATAATCCTGATCCATCGCCCGCAGAAATTCATCAAAGCCGAGAGCGTATAACGTCTTTATCACAACCTTCCCCACCGGAAAGGAATACTTCTCCCTGTTGATCGCCACGCCGAGCAGACTCCCCGCCGCCGCTATATGATATTCCGGCGCTTCCTCGTTAAAATATTTTAAAGACGTCAGCGCCCGTTCACACGCCTGTATTTCATCAAAGATGATCAGAGTCTCATCCGGCACGATCTTTCTTGCAAAATATTCCTCCAACAGGCGAATCAGTCTGTCCCATAATCTCCGGCCAGCCTCCCACGCTCATGGCATTCTCAAACTCCCCGGCGACCTCCTTATTCGGGATAAATGTCTCCTTTTTCTCAATATCATATCCAAGATATCCCAGATGGATCAGCAATGCCAGTACATCATCTTTCGTTCTGGAAGCTGAAAGCATTTACCCTGACATGTTCGCCGCTGAGCATCCTCACGATATCTTTTTTCAGACCGTCAAAATCCATATCCATATATATCTTCAGCGCTTCATATGTCTCTGTAACCGTCCAGTAATTGGAACATCTGTTAAATCTCATCGCCTCCACAACAGATTTTGGATTATAAACATGACGAAAATGGATAAAAGAATATCCGTCGTACCAACTGCTTATCTCCCCCAAATCCATCTCAAACCGCTCACACAGCTCTCTCACTTCCTTCTCTGTAAATCCGGTATACTCTTCCAGCGCTTTCTGGTCTGTCATGGAGTATTCCACAAACATATTCAGCGCAGAATGGTATCCGTATTTTTTGACGGGAAGTATCCCCGTCATGTACGCAAGAGCAACATACGCCTGATCCTTCAGCAGATCCCTCAGAAAATCCAGATATCGCTTCCCTGACCTCCTCCAAAACCGCCTGCTCCAGATACTCCGTCACTTCCCTGTCCCTTGCCCTGATCAGAAACCGCTGCATGTTCAGATAGATCACATCGTATCTGTTCAGATGCTCCTGAAAGCTTTCATCCCGTTCGATAACAAATCCCCTGAACAAATCCCATGAATCACATCCCCTGCTGTAATAGGCGTTAAGCATCTCCAGTGCCATTGACTTCCCGAAGCGCCTGGGCCTGCTGACGCAGATATACTTTTCCTTTGTACTCAGACTTTTATTTATATATGCAATCAATCCCGTTTTATCTACATAAATCTCTGAACGGATCACTTCTTTAAAACCATTATTTCCTGGATTTAAATAAACTCCCATAAACCACCCCCTGTAACTCTATCACAACCTGTCCGCATATTTCCGTTTATCCGTCTCCGGAATTCTGAGCGCCGCCATCGCCTGCTCCGCCGTCAGTTTCAGCTTGGACATTATATTCTTTATCGCTTTCAGCGTTCCCTTTTCTATACCCTTTTCTAATCCAATGGCCTCCCCATCCTCCAGGAGCGTCTTATCGTGAAGTTCCTGATCAAATTCCCAAATACTCATTTCAACCACTTCCTCCCTGTTTCCCCTGAAAAATTCCGCAAGAATATTTTCCGAAATACATTCCTCCAGCGCCTGTAATACCGCGCTCTCCAGTTTTATCCCCGCTTTTATCATTTCGTTTCATGTGAGTTTTAAAGCAGGACTTTCAAAGATGCCTTTCGGCCTGACGCAGCTGAACACCGCCTGTTAGAATGTCTCAATATAGAGACTATATTTATGAAAATAATCTGCTTTGTTCGACTATAACACAAAATATCTCTCTTTACAAGCAAAAACAACTATATTGATTAATAAATGCAACAGTTCTCTCACCACATATACCGGAACTTCTTCTCCCCCGCCTTCACGGGCAGCGTCTCCTCCTCGATGGATTCGATCCGGATCGGCTTTTTCTGATGCAGACAGATGATCAAATCCTGTATGGTCTCCATCCTCCCCTGCACTTCCATCAGCACATCCCCGTTCGGCAGATTTTCCACATACCCCGTAAGCCCCAGCGTATCCGCGAGATACTTGGACTGGAACCGAAAGCCCACGAACTGTACTTCCCCCTTGAATATCAGTTTCTTTCTGACGATACCCTCACTCATTTTTTTCATCACCCTTCGCCACCTTCTGACACAGTCCTCTCACAATACAGAACGCTCCGATCAACACCATAACGATCCCGGCGATCCTGTAATCCACGGCAAAAAAGGGAAGCCCGATTACCAGGATCACGATCCCCATGATAAAATCCACTTTCCAGTTTCTTTCCTTCGCCCTGCCCTCGTCCTTTTTTTCCACTTTCATTCTGTCACCGCCCCTTTCTCTCTAAGTTAGCAACCCCCATTTCAAATGGGGGTTTAGCTTTAACCCCTCCGGGGT
>CANRWP010000037.1 GCA_947643595.1 uncultured bacterium
TTAAAAGGGCAAAATAAGCAGGTAGGTTCGAAAATGCAAAGTGAACGTAAAAGTTTCACTTGTACCTTCATTGAAAAACTGCTAATATTTTGCTAATACGACTACGAAAATCATACCGCTTTGAGGTGGACGCAGGTGCTCTCAGGTGGAAATAAAAGGTTCAAAAGTGTTGATTTTATTGGACTTGGAGATATCACAAGGATTAGGCTGAACCTGTGTGGAAACGGCCCTTTTAACTCCTAAGCGGAAGGCCAGCGGTTCGAATCCGCTCAGGAACGTATAAATGCCGCGGCTTATGAGGTCGCGGCGTTTTATTATCACGAAGAGACATCCCCAGAACACACAAAGGTAAAAAAGGAGAACAGGATGAAACTGATTATTGACGACGCCCATATCGAACTGATCAAAAAGGTTTACGAATTTTATCCGATAGATGGAGTGACTACCAATCCGTCCATTCTCGCGAAGAGCGGCCGGAAGCCCTACGATGTGCTAAAAGAGATTCGACAGTTTATCGGAGACAACGCGGAGCTGCATGTGCAGGCAGTCTCCCGGAACGCGGAAGGCATGGTGAAAGAAGCGCACCGCATATCGGCGGAGCTCGGAAAAAACACCTTTGTAAAGATTCCCTCCATCCCGGAAGGTTTTAAGGCAATGAAGGAGCTCCACGCGCTGGGGATCGCGATCACTGCGACGGCAGTCTACACACCCATGCAGGCCTTTCTCGCCGCAAAATGCGGCGCCTCCTACACTGCCCCCTATATCAACCGCATCGATAACATGGGGTACAACGGGATCCAGGTGGCAAAGCACATCCACGATATTTTTAAGAATAACGGTCTGAAAACAGAGGTTCTCGCCGCCAGTTTTAAAAACTCTCAGCAGCTTCTGGAGCTGTGCGAATACGGGATCGGCGCGTCCACAGTTGCCCCGGACGTGATCGAAGGCCTGGTCAAAAACCAGGCCATCACTTCCGCCGTCGACGATTTTATCAAAGACTTTGAATCGCTGACCGGATCAGGAAAAAATATGAGCAACTGCTAACTGCAGATACTGTTTTTAAGCCCTTGCAGGAGATACATGGCGGCCATCGCTCCCTGATCGGCAATCCCCGAAGCCTTAGCGGAGAAAACTGCCGCCTTCCCATATTTGGGAATCATGTCTTTTGTTGCTTCTACGCCTTCTCTGGCGCCCTCAAGCGCCTCCGCGATCACCCTGGCCAGGGATTCCCCTGTCCCGGCCGCGGCCGCCGCTTTCTCCGCCGCCGGAGCCATCGCATCCAATATTGTACAATCTCCCGGCTGACATTTTCCCCGTTTCTGAATACCGTCCGCAAAAGCCTGCAGGAAAGCCGCAAGTTCCGAAGCGCCGAACTCGCCGCATCCCTTCAAAGCTTTTCCGCCCTCCATAATACCGCTGCTCATCAATGTGCCCATGGTGCTCGGCACAAGAGCCGCCATTTTCATAGCTGCCTTCATCAGAGTCTTCCCCGCGTCTCCCGCTTCCGTATTCTGTCGTATAAAATCCGGCAGCGCGGCGAAACCCTTGTTCATGGTAAGCCCCAGATCTCCGTCTCCCATGTTGGCATCCATGGCGCACAGTTCATCTTTTTTCTCCTCAAAGATGGCTGCTGCCCCCTCAAAAAGCTCCGGCAGCTGTTCCATACTGTATTTTTCCATCGCTGATCCTCCCTTCTCCCTCTTTTTTATGCCTGCACATAAAAAGGTGTTCTCACCGGACGATCGATCCACTTTTTCATTTCCTCATCCACTTTGCAGATGGAAACAGACGCTCCCGCCATCTCCATGCTGGTGGCATATTCTCCTACAAAAGTACGGTAAACTTTGATCTTTTTCTCATCCAGGTAACTTCTGACACTTCCGGAAAGAATGTAAAGTTCCTCAATGCTGGTGGCACCGAGACCATTTATCAACACACAGATCTCCTCACCCTCCGCCACAGGCATATCAGCCAGAAGCGTATCGAGACTTTCTTTTGCCAGTTCGTCCGCCGTCTTAATGGGTCCGTTCCAGATTCCCGGCTCACCGTGGATACCCATTCCCATAGCCATCTCATTTTCTCCCAGCGTAAAGTTAGAATGGCCTACTTCGGGGATAATGCAGGGTGTCAGAGCAAATCCCACCGTGCGGGTATTGTCTTTCGCCTTCTGCGCCGCTTCCAGCACCTCCTCCAGTGTTCCCATCTCCGCCGCTTTGGCCCCCGCGCACTTGTACATAAAGAAAATACCTGCCACTCCTCTTCGTCTCTCCTGGTCCGCGCTGCTGTTCACATCGTCTGCTCCCACGATGCTTCTGGTCTCGATGTCGTCCATCTCGCACATCTCGGCAGCCATATCAAAATTCATAATATCTCCTGTGTAGTTGCCGTACAGATAAAGGATCCCCGCGCCTGCCTCCACTTCCCTGCTCACCTTGTATATCTGCTCAGAAGAAGGGCTCTGGAATACGCTTCCCACGGCACAGCCGTCCAGCAGACCGTCCCCCACATATCCAAGAAACAGTGGCAGATGTCCCGTACCGCCTCCTGTGATAATCGCAACTTTCTGATCTGTTTTTTGGACCCTGCAATAGCAGCGTAAATCGTCCCCCGTACATTTCACCTGGTCGGCGTGGGCCCCATAAATTCCTTTTAACATATCATCCGTATAAGCTTCCGGTGCGTTTAATATTTTCTTCATTTGTTGCCTCCTCCTGCTGTTTTTCTGATTCTATCATTTCCGTATATCTCTGTCAATTTTTCCGGAGAGATCATATCCCGCAGTTCCTCCGGGAAATATTCCGCGATAACCTGATCAAACTCACTGAATTTCGCGTACTGAAATTTTGTCTTTCGTTCAAATTTTTCTGCCGTTCCCATGAGTATCTTTTTCTGAGCCCGCTCGATCACATGCCGGTTGAGCGCGATAGCGTCCTCCGTCAAAGTTCCCGGACCGTCCATACCAAAGCAGCCGTCCATCCCCAGAAGCGCCACATCAAACATAAACTTCTGCAGCATATCGTACGCAAAATGGCCTTCCGTACGCCTGCCGGAATGAGAGTAGGTACCCCCAAGAAGAATAATCCTGTTTTTGCTGGCCTGAGCCGCTTCCGCAAACTCCAGGCAGTTGGTCACGATCAGCACGTTTTTCCGGTGATTCAACAGTTTTCCCAGCGGGAGAATCGTGCTGCTGGGATCCACAAAAATACTGCTTCCGTTCCGGATATAGCGGAGTATTTCCCGGCAAATGTCTTTTTTTACGTCGTGGTTCTCCTGAATGCGGTATTCCATGGGAATGTCCATATAGGTATCCCGCACGACCGCGCCGCCATGTGTTCGGTAGAGGATCCCTTTGTCTTCCAGAATGGTCAGATCACGGCGAATGGTCTCCTGTGTCACACTCAGCTGCTGCGCAAGCTTTCTCACACTTATCTGTTTATTCTGCAGAACCAGCTGTGTAATTTCTTCCTGTCGTCTCTCCACTTTTTTCTTCATAGTCTTTTCCCCCTGAGCATAGCGATTGAAAAAATTATATCCAGCTTTCCGAAAAAGCACAATGCGGCCGAAACCATTTCGATTCGCCCGCATCCGCTTTTTTAATCCTGCTTCATATATCCAAGATCAAAAATATAATGCTTTTTAATTGGTTTCTCCACACACCACCAGCATTCCAGATGAGGTTCAAAAGTTACCAGATCCCCCTCCGCAAAATGATAACGCTCCCCGTCCATGGTCTCCACATAGGCGCTGCCCTCTATGACGAGACAGGTTTCCTCCCTCTCGTCATAAACTGTTTTCCATTTTTCAGGTTCATGTTCCCAGGTGGGTTGCGCTTTCAAAAGAGCCTCCTCTTTGACCGTGGGTTTTCTTACCAGTACAGATACCATCTACTACCTCCTCACATATCCGGATAATGTTTTTCTTTTACGTCGGCCCAGGGTGTTTTCCTGTCATCCGGGACCGGCTGAAAATAACCGTCCAGCCCGTCCTTTACCATCTCGTCAAACATCCGGGCATCCTCGTCGCTGAAAGAGATCGGCCCCAGTACATTCTTGCGCCCGACGCCCCCTCCAATACTTCCTACCTGCAGAGACGGATACTTAAACCCCGCGTAGTATGCCTTGTAAGCCATTTTCATTCCCTTAAACAGGACAAAGATCGGTTCCGTATCCCCCAGACCGTTCTCCGCCCAGCGCTTCCCAGCCTCCTCGGCAGTAATCACTTCGAGTTTCGTACCTACCGGCGTTGCCATGTAGAAAATCTCAGCAAGAAATTCATCTCTTGCAATGGTATCATCGACGATATAAATTTTCTTTGCACCTGTCCGGTACAGCCACTGTGTACACACCTGGCCGTGGATCAGACGCGCGTCAATTCTTACCAACGCTAACTGTCCCATATCTGTCTCCTTTCTGTTCGGATCTTTTTGTTATCCTTCCGTTTTCATCCAGTTCTTTCCCGCCGAGCCGGTCACTTTCATATAATCCATCATGCGCTCCTTATAGCCTGCCCACATAATGTTGCCCGCCATACGGGCTCCTATATTTTCGCCGGCCTGATATCTTCCGTCTTCAAACAGTTTCTGAAGCCCGTAGTTATAGGCGTCCGTTCCCATATTCACTTTCTGACAGCCGATTCGGCAGCATTTCGCAATATTGTCAAAGCCGGAATAGGAACCTCCATGGAATACCAGCGGAACATCCACTTTTTTCTTCAACTCCTCCAGACGTTCAAAGTCGATATCAGGGCTTCCGTTGGTGTATTCCCCGTGGGCCTCGCCGATGGATACCGCAAGGCAGTCGCAGCCGGAAAGTTTCACAAATTCCGCCGCCTGATCCGGATCCGTCAGATATTCCTCCCTCTTTTCCGCGTAATCGCAGCCGTCGGCGATCTGTCCGAATTCCGCCTCCACCGTGATTCCCAGAGGCGCGCAGATCCGTTTAAAATATGCCACTTCTTTCGCGTTCTCCTCAAAAGACAAAGACGCGCGGTCCACCATGATACCGGTAAATCCTCCATAGATAGCCTGCACACAGGCCTCATATGTATCACCATGATCCAAATTCAGCGCAACCGGAATGCGAACTTCATTTGCCAGCTGTCGAATGATATGTCCAAAAGACACCAGGTCCTTGTGATTGCTCTGCAGCACATCAATGATAACCGGGGAATCCAGTTCCACCGCCGCCTCCAGGCAGGCTCTGACCGAATCCTCGTTAAACACATTGGGCGCCAGTACGCCGTAACCTCCTTTCTTCGCTTTTTTCAAAATTTCCAACATTGATACCAACATAATATGTCTTCCTCCCTAAAATGAATTACAGTCTCCTTTATATCAAAATTCCCAATCCGCCCAGCACGATGGCGATCGCCAGTATCCACAGCGTCGCTTTCAGAATATTTCCGCCTTTCTTCAGATAAGCGTAGATGCCGAATACCGTTGCCAGAGGCAAAAGGCCGGGAACGATCGCATCGATCAGCGTTTCCTGCAGGCTTAAAGTTTCCGTAGCGAAAGGCAAATTGATTCCGAGGGCTACCGATACATTCTGAGCCGTCATCACACCCATCACAAACAAACCCAAAATACTGAAAAACGTGATTACTTTCTGCACGGAATTGTTTCGCAGAATGGATGCCGCCGACTTACTTCCCAATTTATAACCTGTGTTGTACATAAACCAGCCTTCCAGGATCAGGATCACATATAGGATCACCACATACGTGATTGGAGCCCAGATGTATCCCAGCTGGGCAAAGCCCATGAAAAACGCCGTAAGAACCGGTTTGATCGTAGAATAGTTCAGGGTATCGCCTATTCCCGCGAAAGGTCCCATCATACCCGATTTTACCGAATTTATAAGTTCTGAACTCACCACCTCGTCTCCGTCCATGCCTTTTTTGATCGCTCTGGCGCGTTCTTCCTCCATCGAGAGCACGATTCCCGGGATAATACCGCCGACCATATTTTCCGTGATAAAAAATTCCATATGGCGTTTCAGACCCGCAATCCTCTCCTCCTTGTTATCCGGATAAAGTTCCTCCAGAGCCGGAGCCATCGTGTAGGCCATACCTGAAGCCTGCAGACGTTCCACATTGTCCACATGGCAGATTGCCATACGCCAGTTAAACCATACTTTCTTAAACGTCTTTTTGCTGATAAGTCTGTCTTTCCAGAAATCTTCGCCTTTTCTGGTCTCTTTCATAATTGATCCCAGATCTCCGAAGAGTCCGCCCGTATCGTCTTTATCTTTCGTAGACATCATATAAAACCAGCCGAGGAAAGCTCCCAGCAGAGCTCCGACCACGCTGCCGAGCCCCGTATACTGCGCAAAGAAAAATCCCGCCACAAAAAAAGGAATCAGTGCTCCTTTGCCGATTACCATGATAACCATCGCAAAGCCGAGAGCCGGCATCATTCCGCCTGCCACGGTGAACATATTCGCAGCCCATTCCGGAAGGCCGTTCATCAGAATGCCCAGTCCCTGCGTGCCGAATTTCAATACGAGCGTCATGGGAATCATGAAACATACCACACGGATCAGCTCACCGTAAATAAAAATCGTCCTGCGAAGCCCTTTCACATCGCCTTTCTCCACACAGGCGTCACAGCGGTGAACGGTCCACACCTGAAGCACACGGTTCAGCGTGTTTAACTGTGCCATAACCAGGGAAGCGGCGGCAGCTACTACCAGCGCTTCCTCCAGACTGATGCCCTGGGTGATCACCATAGCCGTGGAAATAATACCGGCCGCGCATTTGTCAACCGGTTTGGCTCCTCCTACGGCGGTCAGAGCCAGATACATGGGCTGTATTGTACCGCCGACGATAACGCCTGTCCGAATGTCCCCCAAAACCAAACCTGTCAGCAGGGAAACCAACATCAAGTCAATGAAACAATATGTCCAGGGAACAAATATTTCCCCGCAATAAAGCAAATACAGAATACCGAGTATTGCCGCCTGAATAATTGTCATATTCTCTCCTCCTTCATCGCTTATTTATTTTTTAATCTTTCACGCTGTCCGGCTTTCTCAAGTGTGAAGATACACCCCTCTGATCCCTTCTTTCGCCGTCTGTTTTGCGCTTTCGTACAACTCTTCCAGAGAAAGCGTATCTTTCTGAAACATAACATCCAGAATGACGCCCAGGTTCATTCCGGTCACCATACGATAAGAAGCGCTCCGAAATACAGAAATACATGTATTGCACGGACTGGCCCCAAACAAATCCGCAAAGATCAGATAATCCGCCTCCGGATCCTCCATAAGGAGAGCTCTGGCCTCCTCCTCAAATTTTTCCGGATCTTTCTCCTGTGTCATACAGAGACAGCTGATCTGTTCCGCCGTTTCCGCGCCCGCAATCATGGCCACCGTATTGCGAAAGCTGACAGCCAGGTCTCCGTGCGCCACAAGAATAATTTTTACCATAGTCCCTCCTTTTGATGCATTTACTTTGCAAGCAGTCCTTTCAGTAATCGCAGTCCTCCTGCCAAAATACAGATACCACCGCCCGCCCAGCCAAGGATAAACTCCATATCCTGAAGATTCAGATCATAGGCATTCATCACCAGCAGGACTCCCAGAAGCATCAGCAGCACGCCCTGTTTTTTCCGTTTTCGGGGCGGCGCACTGTCCTCCCCGCTTGCCAGACAGGGCGTCAGCGTCTCCGACTCCACACCCGTCTTTGTCTTGCAGGACGGAAGAAATTTCAGCCGGAAAATAAGTTCCATAACCACAATGACAACTGCCGCCGCCACCAGCGCGCTGAGTAAATGGTAAAACAGAATGTAAGCGGCGAGCCCCAGAGCGATCCCCGTTACGTACCGGAGAGAAAGCACCTGATACTGCATCTGGTTATCTGCATTCAGGTAATACAGGGTATTTTTTTTGTAATCATAATACCCATATTTTTTGTTTCGCTCTCGAAACACATGTGGTTTAAGAAAATTTACATTTTCCAGCATGAATTTGCGGCTCCTTTTGTGTATTTTGTATAATTGTATTCTATAAAATCCAATTTTTAAAATCAATAACCGTTTCTGCGTTTGAGCAAAGTGGTCATTTTTATCTTTATGTCACAAAGTTTTTTCTTTCTATTTTTTTTGATTCAAAAAAATACCGGTAAAATCACATTACCGGTATCACAACAGAACAAACTTTTTAAATGAAATGCCGCACGATCGTGTGGTCTCTAACAAGCCTCAAAATCTTCTCCATCTCATCCGGGATCCGTATCTTCTCCGGACACATGGACAGACAGGGCATATCCGTACATTTCCGGCACAACTCAGCGCTGTCCCCGATCCCCATATCCAGCTTGCGCAGCGCCCAATAGTCCTTGCCGAGAAAATAATAATTATACTGCCGGAAGACGGTATGGATCTCTGTCCCGCAGGGACATAGACACCTCTGACAGCGATCGCAGGGAATCGGCCTGAACTTTTTTTCGAGAACGGTCAATACCTGCTCGAAATCGGGAACCGGAACATCAGCCGACATGGTATCCTGCATAAACGCAGCCTTTGCCTGCTCCACAGAACCGATGCCGACCAGTGCACAGGACACCGGATAGGACAGCACAGCCTTTATCAGCATTTCCACCGGAAAAAATGCGGGCAGGATACCCGCCGCAAAAACCTTATTCACCAGAAATCCCTTCGCCTGAAAAAGGGGCTCTCCGGCGATTCTCTCCAGCATCCCCCTCTCCAACAGATTTCCGCTGCCCTGCAGCACATCCACCCGGGCATCTTTCGCTCCCCGCAGAAGAATATCGTAGTAGTGGGACGCCAGCCCTGCAAAACGAATCCTTCCTTCTTTCTTCAGCTCGCAGAGAGCGTCCAGCGCTCCGCCCCTCCGGAAGATCTCCTCCTCATGTTCAGGATCAGCCTGATGGACAAAGTAGATATCCGGCACAGTTCCGAGATTTTCGCAGGATTCCAGAACTGCCGCATACATCTCATTCCCCTCAAAAAACCTGGCTTTATCGGAAATGACGATCTTTTCTCTGTCGATCCCCAACGCAAATTTCCCCAGCTTTATCTCAGCATCTCCGTATTCGGGAACGATAGCCGTATCGTACAGATTACACCCGAGTCGAAACGCATTCTCCATGACAGATACCGCCTGTTTCTCGTTCAGATTAAAATATTCAGGCAGGACAGGCACGCTGCCCTGCAGGATCGGAATCGTGCCGAAGCCGACTTCCGAGACGATAAGCCCGGTATTCCCCAGTTTGCGGTAACGCATAGTGATCACTCATTCCCTTTCTCCGATGCCGGCAAAAGCTCTCTCCTCCACCAGCACCCCCTCCGGTATGTCCGGCTTTTGCAGACTTCTGCAGAATGCGAAAGCCTCCTTCCCGATTCGTTTCAACGTGGAAGGCAGGTAAATCTTCCTCAGACTGTGACAGCGGAAGAACGCCCTGTCCGGTATCTCCGCGATCCCCTCCGGCAAAAAAACCTCCCGCAGCGCAGTACAGTTCTCAAAAGCCCTCGCCCCAATATCGCGAAGCTTCTCCCCGAACTCCACCCTCTCCAGAGTCCCGCAGCCGGAAAAGGCCCTGACTCCCACCGACTCCACGCGGTGCGCCTGCCTCACTGCCTTAAGCCATCTGCAGCCCGCAAAAGCATTTTTCCCGATGGATGTCACGCTGAGCGGCAGAGTGATCTCCGTCAAAAGATTTCCGTCCTGAAAAACATTGTCCCCTATCGCCTTGATACCTTCCGCCACCAGAAGTTCGGAAATATTACCGGTACATTCCACCAACACATCCTTTTCATCTGTCTTAAAACAGTTCAGGGAATCCGCCGCAGCCTGTTTTGCCAGCGCTGAGAACGCCGCGGGGAAGTCTCTCTCCCTGTCTGAGATTCCCTGAAATGTGACAGAAGAACCATCCGCGAAGAACAGCTTCCTCAGATAGATACAGTTTCGGAAGGCGTACGCCTCCGCCTTCACCTGATCTGACAAAAACCGGATACTCTCGATACCCGTTCCCCCGGCAAACGCCCAGCCGCAGATCAGCCTGATATTCTCCGGAATGACCGCCTCTCCCACACAGCCCGATCCGTCCAAAAGCATATCGCCCACTGTTACCATAGGAGAAAAAACGCGTTGCTTTTCCATCCATGCCGTTCCGTGAAAAGCCCGAGCCCCGATATATTCAACGGTCTCCGGGATCGTGATCTCCTCCAGCATCAGGATATCCCTGAACACCTCCGCTTCGATCCTCCTGATCCCCTCCGGTATCCTGACGATCCTCCCAAGTCCTCTGTAACCGCAGAGTATTTCTTCCTTTTCCACCTCAAAACAGCTGAGCGCGCTCTGAAAAATCAACCGTACCGCCTCAGGGATCTCCTCCGACAAAATATCCCTGTAAACGCGCAGATTCCATGACTTCCCCAGTCGGGCCACTCGGCGCACGGCCGTACATCCGGAAAAAGCATACTCATAAAGCCTGACGCTGCCCATATCTCCCTCAATATCTATCGACTCGAGACGCCCGCAGTCCTCAAAAGCGTGAGGGCGCAGTATCGCACCCTCCCCCAGAACAATTCTCTCCAGAGCATCACAGTCCTGAAACGCGTATCTGCCGACTTCCTTCACCCGCCGAAGATCGAAAGCTTTCAGGCTCCCGCAGCCGCTGAAACAGTGCGGATCAATAAACTGCGCCTGCTCACAGACACACCGTTCCAGACGTGAACATCCCTCAAAAAGCCGTTGTTCCAGATCTTCCAGCCCTCTGAGCTCCACCTCCTCGAGGGACAGGCAGAAAGCAAAGGCAGCCTTGCCTGCCTTCGCCGTATGAACACTCACCTTATGGAGAGAGATACACTTCTCAAAAGCCCTCTCCCCGATAACAAGCGAGGAGGAAGCACATATTTCCTCCAGTTTTCCGCAGCCCCAGAACGCCCCTTTCCCGATACTGCAGAGTCCCTCCGGCAGGATCACCTTCGTGATCCCGCTGTTTCGGGCAAACGCAAACGGAGCGACAGCCGTAAGTCCTTCCGGCAGCCTGACCTCCCCGCCGCAGTTTCCGCCGGAAACCAGAATACTGCCCACAACGGCAAAAGGCCCTTTCTCCGTCAATCCTGCCGTGTCCTCAAAAGCTCTCTCTCCGACCTGGAAGAGCATCTTTGCCTCTCCCGCCGCAAAGCGGATACAGCCCAGAAAGGCTTCTCTGCCGATAAACTGCGTCTCCCCCAGAGAAATATCCTTGAGTTTCCTGCAGTTACAAAAAGCACGCTCCTTTATCATCTGCCAGGGTACAATATCCGAACCTGAGGTATCCCGCCTCTCAACTCTCTCCAGTTCGTTGCAGCCCGAAAAAACTTCCTCTTCCGCTACGGTCAGTCCCGCGGGCCATTCCACACGGCGCAGAGAAGCGCACCCCTTCAATGCCGCCGGACCGATCCACTCCACGCTGTCCGGAAAGCAAACCTCCGTGATATCCCGGTTCCCGTAAAAGGCGCCGCCCGCCACGATCCTCGTCCGCGGCGGAAGATGGACCTCCCCCCTCAGGTTCCTTCCATCCCAGAAAATTTCATCCGAAACTTTCCCGGCTTCCCCGCTCTCCAGAAAAGGCGTATCTTCCCACACGTTCCTCCCCACAGACCGCAGCGATTCTGGCACAGTTACCTGCCTTAAAGCCCTGCACCCATAGGCGAATTTATCGGGTATATGACATACCCCCTCCTCCAGCACCACCGTCCGCAGACGCAGACATCCCGAAAAAAGATCTGTTCCATACCATTCCCCGCCCCCGCTCATGCGGACCCTCTTCACGCCGCTCTGAGCAAACGCCAGGCGCTCCACACGGGCGAGTTCCGGTATCAGATGGACCTCCTTAAGCCCCCTGCACCTGTAGAAAGCCATCTCGCCGATAAACGCCAGACAATGCGGAAAGGAAATCTCCTCCAGAGACAGGCATCCGTAAAAAGCCTGTTCGCCAACAGATGTACAACATGTTCCGAGAACAACCTCCCTCAATTCGTGACAGTGCTTAAAGACCTTATCCTCCACCAGAAACATCTCCTCCGGAAGTCTGGCGCGGAGCAGCTTTACACAGTTCTCGAAAGCCCCGGCCCCGATCCGCTTCAAATATTTTGGAAATTCTATGGTCTGCAAAAGCACACAGCCGCGAAAGGCCCCGGCTCCGATCTCCCGGAGCGACTCCGGCAGGATCACTCTGTCTATCGCCTCATTGCCGGCGAATGCCTCCTCCGCGATAGAAGTGACTCCGTCCGGGACCGCCACTCTGGATTCACTGCCCAGATATTTTAAGAGAATCGAACCGCTGAGCCGGAAATTCCCGAGAATCTGCTTCCCAATCGTTCGGACAAGGAGCGGCATCTGTCTCCCGCCGGTCTCAGAAAATCCGGAAATTCCTTCGATCTTATAGGATATCCCATCCGGCATCACCACTTCTCTCAGGGAACTGCAGTTTTTGAAGGCGTTCTCATGTATCTCTATTTGATCTCCCTGAAACGACACTCTCTCCAGACTGATGCAGTTGCGGAACGCGCGGCTCTCGATCTCCCTCAGAGACGCGGGAAGCCTGACCGAAATAATCCCCCTCTTGTCAAAAAAACTGCTCTTACCGATCTTTTCAACACCCTCCGGTATCTCCGCATGTTTTAAATTCGTCTGAAACTTCGCCAGGCACCTGCCATCCAACTCCATCATCCGCAAAATATCCACCGCCACCGCCCGGACCAGAGAGGGGATCTCCATACCGCCAGCCAACGCTTCCACCGCATTGGGGATCACAAAGAAACTCCCGTCGGAAAAAGAAAAATCCGTGATCCGAATACAGCCCGTAAATACATCGCAAATATCATCCTCCCTCAGCTTCACAGAAAGCTCCAGCTCCTTCAGCAGGACATCGTTGACAAACACCTGCTTCCCCAGACGCTCCACGCCGG
This sequence comes from uncultured bacterium, assembly GCA_947643595.1. Lineage (GTDB taxonomy): Bacteria > Bacillota > Clostridia > Lachnospirales > Lachnospiraceae > 1XD8-76. Next base: position 12,917 of record CANRWP010000037.1, read on the forward strand.
GGATCCTCGCGCAGCCAAGACTGTCACAATAGAGAAATGCGCAGTCCCCCAGCTCCCTCACCGATGCGGGGAGGGATATCTCTCTCAGCTCATGACATCTGTGGAAAGCGTAACTGCCGATATGGGAAACCCCCTCCGGTATCCGCACCTCCTGCAGTCTCCGGCACCCCTTAAAGGCGCCGTCCAAAATCCTCAGAAGGCCGGGCGGTAAAATCACCTTTTTCAAAGAGACACAGCCCTTAAAAGCTCCCTCCCCTATCGTGTGGACATCCTCCGGCACTACGGCGGTCTCCTCCCTGCCCATATAAGACTTTAAGACGCCGTCCTCCACCTGATAATAATTTTGCAGTTTATTCTTATTACCCGCCGACATGAAATGACCCCCGTCCCGATACTTACGAAAAAATCTGCAGGATAACTTCTCTCAGCTCCTCCAGAGAGCCGCTCCTGTACAACTGTTCCTTATACTTTTTAGTGCCCTTCCGCCTCTTCATCCCGTAGGACGCCAGCTTGCGGATATAGATAATCGTGTATGTCTCATCATAATGAGCTGCAGTCAGTTCCATCTGTTCCAAAATGAGCTGCAGCGCGGATTTCGTCACAGGGCATCCCGTCAGCTCGCTGAAAATAAAAGGATTTTCCAGCGCATAGCGGGCGATCATCACTCCGTCCGCCCCGGTCCTCTCCATCATGACGTCCGCAGCCTCCGCGGAAAAAATACCCCCGTTGGCGATGACAGGTATGGACACAGCAGCCTTCGCCTGCGCGATCTCCTCATAGCAGCACTCTCCGTCATACATCATACTGCGGCTCCGCCCATGGACAGTAATCATATCCGCCCCCGCATCCTCGCACACGCGGGCAAATTCCGCGGCAAACATTTTCTCCCTCTGAATTCCCGTCCGGCATTTCACAGTGACAACCTTCCCGCTCTTTTTGCATCCCCTGATGATCTCCGCTGCCCGTCGTCCGTCCAACATCAGGGCGCTGCCCTCGCCGCTCTTAAAGACATTCGGCACGGGACATCCCATATTGATATCGATGATGTCAAACTCCCGCAAAAGTTCCGAGCACGCCATCCTCTCCATCACCGCCGGAACACCGCCCAGAAGCTGAACAGCCTTGAGCGGCTCTCTCTCCGTCGTAAAGAGCAGGCGTCTGGTCGCTCTGTCCTGATATTTTAAAGCATTGGCGCTGGACATCTCCGTAAAACACAGCCCCGCCCCCAGCTCATATGCCATCACCCGAAACGGATAACAGGTATACCCGGCGAGCGGAGCCATAAGAACGTTGGAGGGAAGCGTGACGCCTCCCAGACACAGTGTTTTAATCTCCATAATGCTGCACTCTTTCCTGACAAAATACCATATACTGTACGCTAACAATCCCAACGGCACTTTCGCATATCCACATGCGTATCGTCCTTAAACTTCACATCTTCCTTCAACAGAAGATCTTTCTGGTCATAGAAATGCGGCGCCAGCCTCCCCGAATGATCCACCACCCGGTGGCAGGGGTATTCCCCGTAATACTCCGCCATACTCAGAACCTTCCCCACAAGCCTTGCGTTGCGGTCTCTGCCGATCAGCTTTGCGATCTGCCCGTAGGAGGCAACTTTTCCCTCCGGTATCTCCTCCACCACCGAAAGGATCCCATAAATCAGCTCTTCTGTAAGGACTGCTGCCATATCTTCATCCCTCTCCTGAATTTCCTTGTACTTAGTTTGCCATATTTAATTTATGATTGCAAGTTTGACTATTCATGATCATAAAAGTTACTGCGGGCCACATGATTCCATAATCTGTCAAGAGATGACCGCAAAATATATTAAAACAATTTCAGGATTTCCGCTTGCTGCCGTTTCATCCGTATTCCGAAGATGATATTCGGGATGGGACACGCGGGAATACTCCTCACACCGTACCCGCATCGCATGGGTAGAACCGGGAAACTCAAAAAGAAGTTTTTCTATTCGATCCGCCCTGAACTGTCTCCATGAGTCAGGCAGTCTATTCGGGCGGCGGGAGACACACTCTGTCTTCACCTTTGAAATTGTGAAAGAACCAGAATACAATTTAAGCACAACAACAGAAAAGGAGGCGGCCTGAATGGGTATTTTAAGAACAGCCCTCTACTGCTGCCTGTCAAAGGACGATATGGCGCAGGGAGACAGCGAGAACATTAAAACGTAAGAGAACATTTGTCAAGGGAGATTTCACCATGAAGATGAAATCCCCCCATTAGGGAATCAGTGCGCCTTTTTTAATAGGCGCGTAGAGTAGGTTCCAGCTCCCGGCCCTCCTCCAGGTTGCGCAGGATCACCGAGACGTGGGACAGCCCCTCCTCATTAGGCGGCTTAAAGTCGTGGATGTCCGCCCCGTGCTTGAGCAGCTCATCCAGCACCGCCTTGAGCATCTCCCGCAGCTGACAGTTTCTGGTTTTGGTCTGCTCAACGTAGTAGCTGGGATAGGAATCGCGGGCGAACTCGTCATACTGCTCCAGTGCGTGCTGCCAGGCCATGAGGCCATAGGAGGTTTTCTGGTTGGGGTTCATCCCCATATCCAGCAGGCGGCGCAGGAGCAGGAAACAGCCCCTTGTCCGATCCTTGTGCGCCTGAGACACATGATCCCCCGCCCGCATAAAGCACTGGCCAATGGCGTCGTACCAGATGGGGGCGGAGAAATTGATGCCATAGGGGTTAACGGCATCTGCGAAATTCACGTCCGCCCCCCGGTCCAGCAGCAGGTGGGCCACCTCCAAGTTGTCGCTCTTGATGGCCACCGTCAGGGGGGACTACCATCGTCCTTCTTGGGTGGTGCTTTGGCAAGACAAGAGATTAGGTCGGGCTTCTTATCCAGAATGGCGGCGACCTCCTCCAGATTGCCCCGTCGGATCATGGTAAACAGCTTTTTCATGTCAGCTCCTCCTTCTTGTCAAATTGATACGAACAAAGTATACCATCAACACGCACGATATTCAAATTCCTTATGACAGACCATGCTGTTATCCCCTTCTTTCAGCGCGTGATAGACTGTCTGCGGACCCAGGCAGATAAGCCGCCAACAATATCATCGCTCCTGCCAAATATCCGCCGCCTAATGCGAAAATTGTTGTTTCCGGCATCCATTTCAATCCTGCTGCAATCAACAATAAAAATAATACGGAAAAAACACTTACTGTCACCGGAAACAATATAGTCCTCACAATCCCCAGTTTTCCCTCACCTGCCAGAACCGCAAAAAAGTACAGGACCAGCTGTGACAGCCATGCTATATTGTAGTAGCGACAGACGAAAACTTTTGACATCAGATTCATCGAGTACATTCCCATTGACAAAATTCCAGTCAGTAAAAATTTCTCTCAAAGAATATTTTAAAAAATCAGCTGCATTTTGTGCTTCAACGCCATAAAAATATCCCATGCAACTATGCAAAACCCCTAAAAAAGCCTGCTCTCCAATTGTCAGCGCCAGCATCACAGGCGGAAATAGCAAAGCTTTCCCGTCAATTCTGCCGGGACAAATCTTTCCCCTCACACACAGCGCGACAAGTATAATGATCATTATAAGATCCTGAATCACTTTCCATACACTGATCGAATACCCCATAAAGGCTTTCAATGCCATTGTTCTGAAACAGAGCATAGATAACAGTATGATCAAAATCAGCATTACCGGAGAGCCTTTTTGCATCTGACGCTCTCTTTTTACGTCCTTGTGAACTGTTTTGTTTTCCTCCCCCTGATCCTTTCCACACCTTGGGCAATATCTGGAGTTCTCCGGCAATTCTTCACCACAAAATCTGCAAAACATACAAAACCTCCTCTTTTTGTGTCACCCGAAATATAAACGATAATTTTAATCAGTATACTTTATTTTCCGCCTGTATACAATATTTTTTCTACTTGGGAAAGAAGACAGGCGCTGGAAAAAAACACGGGGACAATATGTAAATCCCCGCCCAATCCCCCACAACACCAGCAAAAACTGTTTTTTCCCAAATATCATTGGCAAAACCACAAACCTGTATTATACTGAAAAAAGCTTAGGTTTAGAGATATTTTATGAATCAGGAACAGAAAAATCAAAAACAATATATAATCGAAGATATTTGCGGGGGAACCGGGCGTCAGTGAGAGCACTGTGTCGAGGGCTCTCTCCGGCAAAGGACGCATCGGCAAGGGTGTTCCTGCTTCATCTTTGATGGTATATCCTCGTTGTTCAAGAATGCCTTCCGATGTATAAGCTCACCTCCACGTGTTCTGTAGTGTGTCAGTCTTATAAGAAAATCATATCAGAAGGAAAACAGATTAGAAAGCGGAAAGCAGATGAAAGGTTTCATAACCCCATCGGTGATTTTCGCAGAAAGGCGGATTACAGATATGAACTATATCGTAATTGATCTGGAATGGAATCAGGGCAATCCACAACGGGAACCGGAAGTGTACGGCGTCCCCTTTGAGATCGTGGAGATCGGCGCCATAAAACTGAATGAAGAAAAAAAGATGATCGGCGAGTTCAACCAGCTTGTAAAACCGCAGCTCTACCATGAGTTGAACCACATCACCAGAAAACTTATCCACCTGCAGATGAAACAGCTTGAGCATGGCAAGCCTTTCCCGAAAGTCTTTCAGGAATTTAAGGAATGGTGCGGCGAAGACTTCCTGTTCTGCACCTGGGGGCCTTTAGATCTGGAAGAACTCCAGAAAAACATGAAATATTACGATCTGGAATCGCTCTCAGACAGGCCTTTAAAATTTTACGATGTGCAGAAGCTGTTCAGCATCGCCTACGAGGATAAGAAGACAAGGCGCTCTCTGGAATACGCGGTGGATTTTTTACAGATCGAAAAAGACATCCCCTTTCACAGGGCCTTCAGCGATGCCTACTACACTGCCAGAGTGCTGGCAAAAATCACCGATCAGAGCGCGCTGGAGCACTACTCTTTCGACACTTTCATCAAGCCGAGAACCCGGAAGGAAGAGATAAAGATTGTATTTGACAACTACGCCAAATACATCTCCCGGGAATTCCCGAACAAGGCGGAAGCCCTCGCCGACAGGGAAGTCACGAGCTGCCGCTGTTATATCTGCCATAAAAATATCCGTCGGAAGATCAAATGGTTTTCTCCCAACGGAAAGCATTATTTTGCGGTGTCCTATTGTGATAAACACGGCTATATGAAGGGCAAGATCCGTATCCGCAGGACGGAGGATAACACGGTCTATGTCGTGAAAACAGAAAAATTCATCTCCCCCGAGGACGCGGAGGCGATCAAAAACCGCCTGCAGCACGCGAAAGAGATGCGCAGGCACCATAAAAGGAAACTTAGGAAACCCCGTAAGTCTCCGGAAAGTTGATGATTCCCTGCATCCAGATTGTCCCTTTAAAACGTCTGCCCGGCAGGGGCTCGCCGTAGAGATCCTTCTTATTGATGCACACCTCAAAGATAAGATCGTTGCAGGAGAGGACTATCATCCAGAGCTCTTCTCCTGTCAGTCTGTTTTTCGTCTCACTGCATTCCAGAATTTCTCCCAGCACGGAATACTGGTCGCACTCCACCCCGTAAGGCATAAAACAGGTATCCACAAGGCTCAGAACATCCTCGGTTCTGATTTTTTTGGAAATGGCGTTATAGATATCCATATCCTCGAGGGTCAGCGTCTCGATTGCCTCCTCGTCTCCCGCCCTCGCCTGGGCGATCAGCTTATTCCTGTTGTTTGTCTCTTTCTCAACCCTCGCCACATCCTCTTTCTTCTTACAGATCGGCAGAAGGATTTTTCCGCTGGTGGAAAGAGCGCTCAATGTCAGACTGGTCCCGCGTATCGGCAGTCTGTTTCCGTATTTTATCTTGGCGTAATCCATCATATTCTGCAGGTAAAAAATCAGGGAAACTCCCACCCGCAGATCGTTGCACACGCCGGCGTAGGATTCTTTCTCCGCATGGCGTTCCACGGAGATATCCTCCTCCGTGGAAATTCCTTCTCCCCGAAAATACGGGAAACTGTATTCAAATGTAAATTCGTCTTTTTCATCAAACTCGCCACAGACAGTGATCCCTACCCGGTCTGCGAAATCCTTGCTGAATTCCGCCAGCATCGTCGTATCGGAATTTGATGTATAACTTCTCTTATCCGCACTCTGAATGACATCCATGACCAGTTCATGCATCTGTTTCGGTGTCTGTATTTTGCTGAAGCCGATGGCACGTAAATATTTATGCAAAGATTTCACCTCCATTCCAGTACCGCATGAGCACTGCTCTGACCCATGCCGTTGTTTATGAAATTTTCTCCTGTCCGCCCATATAAGGTCTTAAGACTTCCGGTATTTTGATGCTACCGTCCGCCTGCAGGTTGTTCTCGAGAAAGGCGATCAGCATTCTTGGAGGAGCTACTACGGTATTATTTAATGTATGTGCAAAATACTTGTTTCCGTCACTGTCTTTTACCCGGATCTTCAGCCTTCTCGCCTGGGCGTCGCCGAGATTGGAGCAGCTTCCCACCTCAAAGTATTTTTTCTGTCTCGGAGACCACGCCTCCACGTCGAAGGATTTCACCTTCAGGTCCGCCAGATCACCGGAACAGCATTCGATCGTCCGCACCGGAATGTCCAGGGAACGGAACAGATCCACCGTATTCTGCCAGAGCTTTTCAAACCACATCGGGGATTCTTCAGGCTTACAGACTACGATCATCTCCTGTTTCTCAAACTGATGGATCCGATAGACACCTCTCTCCTCCAGCCCGTGCGCGCCTTTTTCCTTCCGGAAACAGGGGGAGTAGCTGGTCATACTCTTCGGCAGTTCCGCCTCGGGTATCATCGTATCGATAAATTTTCCGATCATGGAGTGCTCGGAAGTTCCGATCAGATACAGATCCTCGCCTTCAATCTTATACATCATGGCATCCATCTCCGGGAAGCTCATAACGCCGGATACCACATTCCCGTGGATCATATAGGGAGGAATACAGTAGGTAAACCCTCTGCCGATCATAAAATCTCTCGCGTAGGAGAGCACTGCGGAGTGCAGTCTCGCGATATCGCCCATCAGGTAATAGAATCCGTTCCCCGCCACTTTTCTCGCCGCGTCCAGATCAATCCCGTTCACCTTTTCCATAATCTCTGTGTGATAGGGGATCTCAAAGTCCGGTACGACCGGTTCACCGTATTTTTGAACCTCCACATTCTCGGAGTCGTCTCTGCCGACGGGTACGGAAGGGTCGATGATATTAGGAATGACCATCATGATATTGGTTACTTTTTCTTCCAGCTCCGCCTGCTTTTTCTCCAGTTGCGCAAGGCGCGCCGCATCTGCAGCGACCTCTTTTTTCTTCTCTTCCGCCTCTTCCTTTTTGCCCTGTCCCATCAGCGCACCGATCTGCTTGGCTATCTTATTTTTCGCCGCCTTTAATTCATCGGCTTCCTGCTGGGCCTTTCTTCTCTCCGCATCCAGAACGATCACTTCATCTACCATGGGCAGCTTGCTGTCCTGAAATTTTTTTCTGATATTTTCTTTGACTGCTTCCGGATTTTCTCTCAAAAATTTGATATCGATCATAATCTCCTCTTTTCTGCAAAGTTCCGTTATCTCTCTGCATTAAATATAATTATTTACGTTTCCGCATATTTTATTATTCCATATCAATGTCCCATCGCCATATCAAGCGCCTGCTGTTCTTCCTCCCCCAGAGAAATACTGCATGTGCCGTTCCTTACTTCCTTCGTATAGGAATAGCAGCCCTCGCTGCTATGTACGGAATTCAGGATAAAGCCGTTGTCATTCTCATCAAGAAGAGCAAGGGAAAAGGAAAGCTGCCCGCCCATCTGCTTGAATGCGTCATATTTTACAATACCCAGCTTCTGGAACGTTTTTCCCATATTTTTATACAGAGCACGGATGTCTTTCCTGTTTTTATCCACATTGTTCTTCAAAAGCTTCATATCTTCAAAAACGCCGTTCATATCATCTTCCAGACTGGCGGCATTCTTGCCCCGCATAAATTTATCATAGCGTTTTTTCACTTTTGTATATTTTACTGTCAATACGATCAACATGATCAGGATAATCAGCAGTACCGCCGCGATACCGACTAAAATATAGCCAATATCTATGCCGCCTAAACCTATCATCGTCAAAAAATCGCTGTTCATCCGTTTCTCCTTTATCCTTTTACCGTTTTTAATGATCCGACTTCTTCATAAAAAATTCCGTGATCCGCTCCAGTTCCTCATGGCTGAAAAATTCAATCTCCATTTTTCCGGCTCCGTTTTCTTTCGACTGGATGGATACCTTTGTCCCCAGAGACTGTTTTAATCTCTCCTCAATCTCTCTGTACACAAGTTCCAGACTTGGATTCGTCTTTTGGGGCTCCTTCTTCGGCTTAGGGCTCTGAATGCTCTTTACCAGTTTTTCCACTTCGCGCACATTCAGCTTCTCATCGAAAATCTTCTGAGCCAGTTCGTACTGAGCGTTTTTATCTTCGATACCGATCAATGCCCGGGCATGTCCGGTGGTGATCATATCATCGATGATCATCTGCTGTACGCGCTCGTCCAGTTTCAAAAGGCGCATGGAGTTTGTGACTGTCGTTCTGCTCTTGGAGACCCGCTCCGCCACTTCGTCCTGCGTCAGACTGAATTCTGTCAAAAGCCTTTTATAGGCGAGGGCTTCCTCAATCGGGTTTAAGTCCTCCCTCTGGATATTTTCGATCAGAGAGATCTCCACTATTTCCTGCGGCGTAAAGTTTTTGATAATGACGGGCACTTCCTTCAGGCCGGCAAGTTTCGCCGCGCGCCATCTCCGTTCGCCTGCTATGATCTCATAGTAGGTCTTTCTATCCTGTACCAGGATCGGCTGCAACAGACCGAACTGCTTGATGGAATCCGCAAGTTCCTCCAGAGCATCCTCATCAAAATTTTTTCTCGGCTGCTCCCTGTTCGGTTCCACCTTTGTAATTTTGACGAGCTGCTCTTTTCCCGTATCCCCGGAATCCTTCGCTGTCTCTTCTTTTGTTTTCGCCGGAACCTGCGCGCTCGGTATCAGCGCATCCAGCCCTTTTCCTAATCCTCTTCCTTTTGCCGCCATATTGCCCCCGTTCTGATATGTTTATTTGTGCGCTTCGCCCGACCGGCTCAGCTTTTCACAATGATTTCCTTCGCCAGCTTCGCGTAAGCCTCGGCGCCCGCCGACCTTTCATCGTATTTGTTGATCGGAACGCCATGGCTCGGCGCCTCCGCCAGACGGATATTCCTGGGAATCGCCGTCTCAAAAATATGCTGTGTCAGATTGCTTTTCACGTTCTCCACAACCTGCATCGAGAGATTTGTTCTGGAATCATACATCGTAAATACCACGCCTTCGATATCCAGCACCTGATTTAACCGCTCTCTGACAAGATTTACCGTATAGATAAGCTGACTGAGTCCCTCCAACGCATAGTACTCACACTGGATCGGCACAAGCACTGTATCCGCCGTCACCATCGCGTTCACAGTGAGAATACTCAGAGAAGGCGGGCAGTCTATCATAATATAGTCATATTGATCCCTGATATAGTCGATCTCATTCCTCAAAATAAATTCTTTTTTATCCGCGTCGATCAGTTCAATCTCCACTGCTGCCAGATTTACATTTGCCGGAATCAGTGAAACGTTCGGTATCACATCCGACAAAAGGCATTCCCCGATCGTACATTCCCCCAGCATCAGTTCATATATTGTATTTTCCAGTTCGTTTTTATTGATGCCATATCCGCTGGTAGCGTTTCCCTGGGGGTCGGCATCGATCAACAGAACCTTTTTTCCCTCCTCAGCCAGAGCGGCCGTCAGATTGATGGAAGTCGTTGTCTTCCCCACGCCGCCTTTCTGATTCGCAACTGCAATTACTTTTGCCATGTTTCCTCTCATTCTGCTGCCTGTGCAGCCTTTTCATTTTTCTTTCGTCTCAAGTGTCTATCATAGAGTATATCATTCTTCTTTTCCAGATTCCATAACAAAAATCTTTTATTTTTGAGCATTTTTTACAGTTTTTCTATGTAGATTTCACAAACCGGGCGCGGCTTTTCGCCTAACAATTCCCCGTATATACGTATTTCAGCATCTTTCCAGCCACATCCGCGAGCTGATATACTTTTTTTACGCTTGTCGCCGTGCTCGCTTCCATATGATACCTTGGAAAAAAACGGCTGACATGGAGCGGTATCTCCTCATCGATGGAGGCGATCCAACGCACTTCCTCCTCCATCTCCCGCACGCTGTCATTCTCTCCCCCCACGATCAGCGTCGTCAGTTCCACATGACATTCTTCCGCCGCCCGGACAATAAATTCTTTCACCGCGAAAAGACTTCCGCCCAGCTTCCTGTAATATTCCTCCCTGAATCCTTTCAGATCAATATTCATCGCATCCATGTACGGCAAAAGTTTCTCCAGCACTTCCGGCGAAGCCGTCCCGTTGGTCACAAGCACGTTTTTCATGCCCGCCTCCTTCACCAGTTTTGCCGTATCCAACACATACTCCCACCCGACGAGCGGTTCATTGTACGTGAAAGCCACACCGATATTTCCCTTCTCCCGGCATTTTACCGCGATATCGGCGAGTTCCTGAGGGGAGAGATACGTATCCTCGGAGACCTCCGGCTTTGTCATGGAAATCTCGTAGTTCTGGCAGAAAGGACAGCGCAGGTTACAGCCAAAACTCCCCACGGACAGTATTTTGCTCCCCGGATAAAACCTGTTTAACGGTTTTTTCTCGATCGGATCCAGGGCAAGAGAGGATATCTGCCCGTAGTTTTTGCAGACGATCTCTCCTCCCTCATTTTTCCTCGCCCTGCAGATTCCCCACTGTCCGGGGTTCAATCTGCAGTAATGCATACATGTCCGACAGATTTTCTCCATACTTGTCCCTCTGTTGAAATCAGTAATGCCTTACAACCTCAAACCGCTCCAGCTCCACCGTCTCATGCTCCCCGATCCCGGCTTTCTGCTTTGCTATCGCGATCTGTTCCTCCACCGTATCGACACCCTCGAGATTCGGCAGAAGCAGTCCCCTTTTTCGTCCCTTTGTCACGATCACGCCATACCTCCCCGTGTCCAGCTCTTCCGGTGAGGATATCTTCTCCGTGTCCCCCAGCACATCCACGCTGATTACCAGGGATTCCAGCTCCTCCGGCTCTATCGGGGAAAATCTGGGATCCCGCACCGCGGCGCTGACCGCGTTCTCTATGATCTCCTCCGCCAGGGAATCTCTCGTGGCCTGGATCGTTCCGATACAGCCTCTGAGCTGTCCGTCTTTCTTGATGGAGACAAAAGCTCCCGCCCGGCATGTCAGCATCTCCTTTGGCATCTCTCTCCGGATCTCCTCCGGCAGATCTCCGGATATCTGCAGTTTTCTCCCGGAAATTACATATTTTTCGATCGTCCTGCGGGCAAGCCTCACATAGACATCTTCCTTTTCCCGCAGCCCGGCGAGCCTTTGTCTCTCCTTCTCCTCAAACTGCTCTCTTAAATTTCTGACCGCGTTCTCTCCCGCCGCCTCGTAGGCGCAGATTCCGTATCCCACTCCGAAAGGCCCTTCGTAGGAAAGCCGCTCCGCCTTTACCTCCGTCCGGTCAAACGCCCCAGCCATGATCACAAAGGAGCGGTGGCCGCATTCCCCCGCTCTATCGCAGAATTTCTCCGAAAATTCAAACAGTTCCGCGAAATTTCCCGTCCCCATGACTTCCATGATCCGTTCATCGTACACCGGTCCCTCCTCGCGATACCCGTAAGGGCCGTCCTCTTTCAGCCTGTGGGACAGATCGCCGCTGGCGATGATCACCACTCTTCTGCCCAGACGCTGTGCCGTTTCCCGGATGCACTCTCCCAGTTCATAGTGCCTTGCGAGAGAAAGTCCCGAGAGCCCGATCCTCACCACCTGATAATCATGATAAAACTGCTCGATAAAATATAACGGTACCATCGTTCCGTGATCCAGTTTTTTATCGCGCTCCCCCATCGTTCCGGCGGGCAGACCACGCTCCGCGGCCAAAAAGGACAGCTCCTCCACAAACTCCTCGTCGTAGGAGACCTCAAATTTCACATCCCGCGCCCTGAAATTGCTAAAGTCCCCTCTTGCCCCTTTTCCCGGAGAGATGTGAAAGTAATCCGCGTACATGATCTGGTGGGGCGACAGGATCACGATGGTCTCCGGCTTTAGCTCCTTTATCCGCCCTGCTGCCTCCCTGTAGGCGTCGATCGTCTTTTGTATTTTTTTCTCCTCTCCCCCGCCAATCTCCGGTACAATGAGCGGCGGATGGGGCACCATAAATGCTGCCAAAATGCCTTTCATACTGTAACCTCCTCGCTTCATAAAATTATGCAACCCAGTTATAGCCTGTCATGGCCTGATCAACGATGTGGTCAAACACAAGCGCACTCTTTCTCAAGAAAATCTCTCTGTCATAACTTTCCGGCAGAAACTGATTCAGGATATGTACAATCTCACCTTTCACCCGTTCCTTAGGCTGCGGATCATTCTGCCAGCCAACGATAAACAATTCTTTGCGTTTCTCTGTCAGCGTATTATACAGCTCCTTAGCCGCCAATTTTACACGCTTCTCTTCTTCCGCAGTAAGATGGTCCTTTCTCAACAAATCGAATAATTCCAGCTCTGCCTCCGACAGCTCTTCCTTGATATGGCGTTCTTCCTCCGCGCGGAGATCCTCCATCAGTTTCAAAAGTTTCTCATAGAAATCATCATTCTGAGAGCCGCCTGCATTGTATTCCTCTATATGCCTGCGAAGATTCACAATTTCAAGATTTTTGTTCCTGAGTTTTTTAAACTGCGATCTCAGTTCATCAATATCCAGTTTTGACAGATCCAGTTCTCTTCCTGTTTCTGTAATCGTATATTTTCTCGCGTCAGCGGTTGTCATGACGCTCTGGTCCAACAATTCATTGATTTTGGCCTGTGCGGCCTCAATTTTTTCAGGCCGAATTCTTCCGTCGATAACTCCTTTCAGATAAAGAATCGCATCTTTATACACAGGATCAAAATTCATTCTGAAGATCTCCGGTTTGAGAGATTCATACAAAGCGTCGATCGTATTAGCCATCACAGCAAACTCATTTTTCAAATCATCGCTGCCGACAATCGTGTTGGCATAATCCTCAAACAGCGACAGGTTCTTAAAAGTATCCTCACTCTCAACGACTTTGCTTAAGTCCACATTAAGATTCAGGCAAAACGCATTTGTAAGGTCGATCGCCTCATTCAGCTGTTCCAACAGCTTCTCCACATCTTTCACAGGCATCAGTCCGCCATCATCGGATGCATACTCGGCCAGCGCACGCTTCAGGTATTTGAAAACATCCAGATAATCCATGATCAGACCGCATTTCTTTCCGCCATACACACGGTTCGCCCGGGCAATAGTCTGCATCAGTGTGTGTCCTTTCATCGGCTTGTCCAGATACAGCGTGGAGACAGACGGCGCGTCAAACCCGGTCAGCCACATGGCACATACAAAAACAAGCTGCAGTGGATGATTCGAATCTTTGAAATTATCCTCAATATCAAAGCCGTTTTCGTCCACTCTATTCATTCTGTCACGATGCGGTTTGACGGACAGTCCTTTTGCCGCGAATTTGGCTTCTTCATCATCTTCTCCACTGATGACAACCGCCATTTCCACCTTACGCATATAGTTCACAATATCTCTCAGACGTAATTTCTCCGCTGTATCTGTAGTCTGGGTAATCTGTGCATTTAGTTTTTTGATTTCCTCTTTCCAGTAGTAATTGACTTTGTCATACATTTTTACAGCGGTAAACTTGTCTACGGAAATAACCATGCCCTTCCCGCGAAAACCGCGGCGCGGAAAATGGCAGACAATATGCTGTGCAATGGCATCCAGACGGTCATCGCGCCTGATCACTTCCAGCTCTTTTGCGTAATGGTTTTCCAGACGCCGCTGCTCGGCGTCACTTAAGTTTTCTTCTTCCAGAATTTCCGCAAAGTCAGAATCCAGGAAGTCATTCTGCAGCTCCACCTCCGGAACACGCTTTACATAATACAGCGGCACGGTTGCATTATCTTTGATGGAATCCGCAAAATTATATTCAGTGACATAATCTCCAAACCATGCGTTTGTCAATCGCTTTGATCCCAACAGCGGCGTGCCCGTAAACGCCAGGAACTGGGCATTCGGCAAACCTGTTCGCATATTTTCAGCAAGATCTTTGTACTGGGTACGGTGCGCTTCATCGACAATAACAATAATATCGTCACGTTCGGACAGAACAGGGTATTTCTTTCCCTTTTCATATTGGAACTTATGAATCAAAGTAAACAAAATGGGTTTATTAGTCTGCAGCTCCTCGCGCAGTCTCTTACTGTTGGCAGGCTGTACCTTATCCTTATCGGCAATAACTTCCGTGCGCAGAAAATTTTTATAGATCTGCATATCTAAATCTTTACTATCTGTCACAATAAGGAAGGTAAAATTACCTGCACATTTATGTTTGATCTTCCGGGCCAACATAACCATAGAGTAACTTTTACCGCTTCCCTGCGTATGCCAGAACACGCCCAGTTTCCCTTTCAACTCTTCACGGCGTAAAAATGCATTATATGTATTATTCACACCAAAGAACTGATGATTCTTTGCAATAATTTTAGTTCTTCGGCGATCATACAGAATAAAGTTTTCTATATAATCCAACAAATTATTCGGTTCACAGAGTCCGGTAATAAAATATTCCAGGCTTGTACAGCTTTCTTTAATTGCTTTTCTGTCGGGATTTTCCTTCTCACTTTCTACCTTAAGCCATTCAAAGAAAAACTCATATCCTGCCGCAAAACTCCCCAGGCGGGTTTCCATCCCGTTGGACAGCACGCAAATCTGATTATAATGGAACAGGTATGGAATATCCTTCAGGTAATTTTTCAGGTTGATGTCATAGGCATTCTTCACCGGGATATTACTGTTTTTCAGCTCAATGAATACCATCGGAAAACCATTGATAAAAATAATCAGATCCGGCCTGTGCCAGTGCGTTTCTCCCTTTATCCACATCTGGGATGCAACCGTAAAGTTATTGTTCAGGGCATCCTGATAACCCAGCAAATGAAGAATATTGGAAGTCTTTTTGCCGTTTTGTTCGTACTCAACGGTAATTCCGTTGCGAAACTTCTGATAATTCCGATAATTGATCAGCATCAGATCGCCGGAAACTGGTGTACGGCACAGCTCATCCGTGGCAGCGTAAACCGTTTCCGTCGGAATATCCGGGTTGATTCTGCAGAGACTTTTAAACATCACATCCGGCAGCACCACCTGCCTTTTATCACTGCGCCTGGTCCCGTCAGGAAGCTTATCAGGATCCTCTGTCATACAGTTCAGAACAGTATATTTGTGCCGCTCATGCAAATCTTTCATAGCCGCCTGTTCAATCATATCTTCTGTTATGATTTTTGGCATGGAATCACCTCTTTTTTCTTATGCGCCATCTATTTCACCAAATTAGCAACCTTTAATAAAAACTTATTAAATTTGTTACATCTAAAAGCAGCCTCCAATCCATCCGGATTATCCATATCTTTATCTCTCTAACTAACACACTTTAATTCTGGTATAATTGCCTATAAGCTATCAAAAATGCGCCGTCTGTGCAATCATCAGTATTTGCACAATAGACCATTTCATCTTGTAAAACTCCCACACAGAAAAGACATGAATCAAGGTAGATATACCACAATTATTTCTGCCTACAAGCAATGTTACTCCTTTTGATTTTAACCAAAATCTTTGAGAATTATTTTAATATCATTATCACACTCCCAACTTTCCGCTCATCAGGCGAGGTAACAGCATATCACGTTGTGTCATAAGGTTTAAATTGTTTTGATATAGCAATCTTTTCTGTTCGATAATTGGCAAAACCTTATCTGCGAAAATATCCAAAACTTCATCTTTAGGAATTAGCAGTTTATATCTACGCATAAATGTAAGCCCTACAAACTGTTGTGAGGCACCGTTCGTTTGAGTTGCAAATATTTCCTGCATCGTTGAACTGATCATCCAATAGTAAAGGTATGCGGTATCTCTCATCGATTTTGGCTTGAAAATAATTACATTCTTCACACTGAATTCTCTATCATAATCAATAATACAGCAATTTCCTACCGTCCCAATATTGCTGAAAATAATATCTCCCGATTTCAAACCACTACGCTTTTTTATATCTTTATGATCTGCCTCACTGATATTATAAGCAACGCTAAAATCAATAAACCCAGACGAAATGCATCTTCCCGTAATAAGTGGAACACCTGCATATACAGGTTTCGGCGTATCATGTGTACCATCGGTAACATAGCAGAACTCGTTCATTCGCTTAACCTGCCACCCCTCAGGCAGACCATTTTCCAATTTTACCTTTTCATGTCCGGGAAAACGAAAACGTATAAACCATTCTTTATACAATTCCTGCGCTGCCTTTTCCAACAACTCAATTCTGTGGTTGTTTGCTTCAATCAAATTATCATATACAGATAAAATATCCGCAATAATCTTCTGAGTCGTTAAATCAGGTAATAAAATCGGTAATTTCTTAAGCATGTCCGTGGTTATACTACCACGCGTACTACTCGCATCAGAGCGAACACGCAATTCTTCATAACGTAACGACATATTGTAAAAAAGAAACGTTATATCTAATAATTCCGGTTTACTCACTAAAGCGATTATTGACTGATTTATATACGCATCACATTTTAAAACAGATACCTGTCCCCGCGTTTTTCCCTGTCCTGCGCTAGCAATAACCAGACTACCAAATTTAGCTAATTTCGTAGAGGAACTATTAACACCTTCTTGTGTAATAGTTTTCTCCGTTTTTATAATGTATCTATTTGATGTTTCACCAGATGATAACCAATTATACTTTCCATTCCAGTATTCAGGGTGTGCCGTAGATGGAGTTCCACCGCTATAAATTTTAGAACATAAATCTCCAATCTTACAATCAATCCATTCACTCATTTTCTACATCCTTCAGACTTTCTCTGAGTATACACCTAAAATTAGAATTCATTTCACTTTCCCATTCAATTTGAAAAACGTTCCACAGTACCTCACCACATTCTCATTTTCAAAAGATAATCAAAAGATAAAAACTTTATTCCCTTATCTTGAGATTATCTAATGCGATTTGAAGCTGTGTGATTTTTTCATCAGATGTCTCTCTAACTGCATATCTTGTCGCCGGTCCGTTTCCCATCTTCTGTACCAGCTTTTTTTTGTTTAATATTTCCAGCCACTTCCTGACTTTATAATCAGAAAGACCAGTTTTTTCATGTATCTTTAAAACAGATATTGGCATATTACCTTTTAAAATGACTCTCAAAATGTTTTTAGCCTCATCCTCCAATTCCGGATATGAATCGGCAAAATCTATATTCCATATTCTCAAATCTGTTTTTTCAATATCCGTATATACTTCAGGAGTATGCACACCGCCTGATGCCGTCGTTGGGTAAATTAACGGTCCACCATAACCTTGGCGTTCCGAGGCTCCCAGCCAGCGGAACATCTTCATAATAATCTCATTTCGCGGTCTGGAATCTCCTCCAGTTCGAAATTGCTGCAAAGACACCAGCATTTTCCCCGGATTCAGAAAATGAAACCAACCATCAAAAGCCTCAACTTTTATACTTGGATATGCTTGTACATAATCGGCATGAGCAAGGCAGTTGATCAAACATTCCCGCAGCACTTCATCAAAATCTGACAGCGGTATACGAAGCTGCCCTTCATCCAGCCTGAAAGACTCTTTTAACAATATTTTCATTTTTTCATATACGATTGAATAAAAATTAAATATATTCATCTCATAATCACTCGGTTCGTTGTCCGATACCCGGTCAATCCAGCGCGGATTATGCCCTTTACGATTAAAATTGTCCAAGTGATAGTGCGGGTACACCTCTTTTATCGTGCGCTCCTGTCCCAAAAATAACAACGCTCCCCGCCTGAGTATTACTTCTCCCGAAGCACGATCTACAAAACAGGCTCCTATTTCCGTCAGAAAATCCTGATTTGACATTTCGAGATATTTTTTCTTAGGAAAACGCTTATTTACTTTTTCCTTATAAGTAATCACAGAATCCATATCTAAATCATTAATCGTAAAATGTTCTATCGGCAAACTGTCATGACAGGGCATGGCATTCCGTTCAAATGCTTCTAATTCCTGCTTTGTAGCTCTGCGGTCACCGTCACCTGTTCTGATAAATGTATTTTCTCTCTTCCCGTTAAAGTAAACGGGCTTCATCGACTCCGGAGCCTCTTTTACACATACAATCATTATTTCAGCCCCATCTATATTGACAATATGAACATCCTCATTATCTACGCTTCTATAATTTATCTTGTTCGGATTTGACAGCATATCCTACAAACTTATCTGCGTTTTAGATATATTATCGACTCCCTGAATCGTATTCACGGAATTACCCTCGATGACACCAAGTAAAATCCACCCTCCTGATGTATTGCAAAATGCAGAGTACGATTCCCAAAAAGCTGCCGGAAGTTCCCTGGCCCTCTTCATTTCAATAACATCTTTCTCATGAACATTTATAATCCAGTTTTTTAATTCCTCCAAGTTTTTAAAGTTTGGCTGTTCCATGCAGTAATGACACCTCCCAGGCTTCTTTAATCTATACATAAATACACTCTTACAATTAAATAAAATATGTCCTCTATATGGCTCACCCAAACAGTTCCTTCAAATTTTCCGCAACCTTGCTTTCCAGCCCATGTGCTTCCTCATTCAGCTCGGTAAGTTTTGTATAATAAGACATCATTCTCTGTTTAAACTCGTCCTGTGTCAAGCCATCGTCCTCAATGACAACACCGACATAACGTCCGGGATTTAAAGAATAGTCCTGATCCCTGATACCATCTTCCCCCTCAATCTTTGCCGCCTTGCACAAACCCACAACATCTCTGTATCTGCCTTCCGGAAACCGCTCTGTCAGCCAGTCGATATTGGACTGCCAGTAGCTCTTCGGCATAATATCTTCATCATCGGATATCTCCGGCGCCTCTGCCAGTTTAACCTGATAATCAGCCAGAAGGGCCTCAAATTCTTCTGTTTTTCCCTCGTACAATCTTGTGATAATGCCGAGATTACGAATCTGCTCATCCGAGAATTTACGGTGTGCACGGTCGATCTGAGTAAAAATATTTCTGGCGTCAATAAAAAGAATCTCATCTTTATTTGCCTTTTCCCTGTCAAAAAACCACAACGTAGCCGGCAATGTTACCGATGTAAA
>CANRWP010000038.1 GCA_947643595.1 uncultured bacterium
TTTTTCATGTCTTGTTTGTGCCTTGAGCGAAGCGAAAGGAATGATAAAAACTATGTTCAGAAGAAACAGGCAGATAAAAGAACCGCTGAATAGAGAGAGGATGAGGCGCGGGTTTGGCGCTGTGAAAGTGGCGGCGGTATTGATCATTCTCTTCATTATTGCGGGCGGTTCTTTCTATTCCATTCAGGAGGAGGAACAGGCAGTGGTGTGTACATTCGGCTCGCCGAGGGCGGTTACGACGCCGGGACTGCACTTTAAAATTCCTTTTATCCAGACAGTAACCAAGGTAAATACGACGATCCAGGGACTTACCATAGGCTATCGGAATGACGATCCCGAGGCGGATTCGCAGGACGCGCTGATGATCACCTCCGACTACAATTTTATCTATGTGGATTTCTATGCGGAGTATCGGGTCACTGATCCGGTGAAAGCGCTCTATGCCTCTCAGGACCCGGAACTGGTGCTGAAAAATATTGCGCAGAACTGTATCAGAACGACTATAGGGTCCTACAGCGTGGACAGCGTTCTGACTACGGGAAAAAATGAAATTCAGTCTAATATCAAACAGATGATCCTGGATAAGCTGGAAGACTACGACATCGGCATCGCGCTGGTCAACATCACGATCCAGGACGCGACCCCGCCCACCGCCGAGGTGGAGAATGCTTTCAAGGAAGTGGAGACGGCAAAGCAGGGGAAAGAGACAGCGGTAAATAATGCTAACAAATATCGGAACGAGCAGATCCCGAACGCGGAGGCGGAATCCGATAAGATCCTGCAGGAGGCGGAGGCCGACAAGCAGGAGAGGATCAATGAGGCGAACGGTCAGGCGGCGCGGTTCAACTCCATGTATCAGGAGTATGTCAAGTTTCCCGATGTGACAAAAAAGCGTATGTTCTATGAGGCGATGGAGGATGTCCTGCCGGATATCAAGCTGATTATTCAGGGAAGCGATGGAACGGTAAATACCATGCTTCCGCTGGAGAGTTTTGTGACGGAGGAAAGCGGCGGAGGAAATATTTCCGGTTCCGCGGGACAGGGAAATGCGCAGACGGACAACGAGAGTACAGGGGAGGAGGAATGAGCATGGAGTTTGAACGATATAATTCCGATGGAACGAAAAGAACGGATGAGGGAGAAAGAAAACATAAATTCAGCATGATCCCTGTGGTGATCGTGATCATCGCGGCACTGTTTGTCCTGCTGAATTCTCTGGTGATAACGAAGGAGAACCAGTTTAAACTGATCAGGCAGTTCGGCCGGGTGGAGAGAGTGCAGACCAGGGCGGGACTCAGCTTCAAGATACCGTTTGTGGAATCTGTCGATACCATCCCCAAAGAGCTTTTGATCTATGACCTGCCGGCTTCGGACGTTATCACTTCCGACAAGAAGACGATGATCGTGGACAGCTATGTACTCTGGCATGTGACGGATCCGTTAAAGTTTGCGCAGACGCTGAGCGGTTCGGTGAGCAACGCGGAGGGGCGTATCGACGCGATTGTATATAATGCGACGAAAAATACCATATCCAATATGAAACAGGATGAAGTGATCCGGAGCAGGGACGGAAAGATGACGATCACCGTGGAGGAAGATACTTCCGAGGTGAAGAACAATGATCTGGAGATCTCCGGGGCGAAGGAGGAAGTGGTGGAGATCACGTCCCTGACGGAGAAGATTATGGAGCAGATCAACCATGTGGAGGATCAGTACGGTATTGAGCTGATGGCTGTGGAAGTGAAAAAGCTGGATCTGCCGGATGACAATAAGCAGGCGGTTTACGCCCGAATGATTTCGGAGAGAGAAAATATTGCGGCGCAGTACACAGCGGAAGGAAAGTCGGAGGCGAAGATGATAAGAAACACTACCGATAAGGAGGTATCTATCATGCTTTCCGATGCCGGCGCGAAGGCGGAAGCGACCGTGGCGGAAGGTGAGGCGGAATATATGCGCATTCTGTCGGACGCCTACTCAGATCCGCAGAAGACTGATTTCTACTCCTTTGTGAGGGCGCTGGATGCGCTGAAGGAGAGTGTGAAGGGAGAGAATAAGACGGTCATTTTGTCGGACGATTCCCCGATCGCGCAGATCTTTAACGGGCAGTATTAAAATCGCAACAGTTTAAGGAAATCGTACAACATGAATGTAAGAGAGTATAAGACAAAGGAATTGTGGAGCAGGTTTACGCCCTATTTCAGGAAATATTATAAGACTCTGGCAACGGATTTGCTTTGTGCAGCGCTGACCACTCTGTGTGAGCTGGTGCTGCCGATGATCATGCGGTATATCACCAACGAGGGGATCAGGGATCTGGCCTCCCTGACGGTCGGCACCGTGGCAAAGCTTGGCATGGTCTATCTGGCGCTCAGGATTGTGGACTGCGTTGCGGCCTACTATATGGCGAATGTAGGGCATGTGATGGGGGCAAAGATAGAGACGGATATGCGGCGTGACGCCTACAGCCACTTACAGCAGCTTTCCAACACCTACTATAACAACACGAAGGTCGGGCAGATCATGGGCAGGATCACCAACGATCTGTTCGATGTGACGGAGTTTGCCCACCACTGTCCGGAGGAATTTTTTATCGCGGGGATCAAGGCGGTGATCGCCTTTATCCTGCTGGCCCGGATCAATGCGCTGCTCACGGTGATCATCTTTCTGTGTATACCGCTGATGGCGGTGGTCTGTACAACGTTCAACCTCCGCATGAGAAGTGTGTTTGGCAGACAGAGACAGCAGATCGGAGAGCTGAACGCGCGGATCGAGGACAGCCTGCTGGGGCAGAAGGTGGTCAAGGCCTTCACCAACGAAGATGTGGAAAACAAAAAGTTTGAGAAAGATAACGGCGCTTTTTTGGAGATCAAGAAGGAGTCCTACAAATATATGGGGGCTTTTCAGACGACGGTTCGGATGTTTGACGGGCTTATGTACCTGCTGGTGCTGGTGGCGGGCAGTATTTTTATGATGAAAGGACTGATAGAGCCGGGCGACCTTGTGGCGTACATCATGTATGTTTCCACGCTGATCGCAACGATCCGCAGGATCATTGAGTTTGCGGAACAGTTTCAGCGGGGCATGACGGGAATTGAGCGCTTTTTGCAAATCATGGATGCGGACATCGAGATATTTGATGAACCGGGCGCGGTGGAACTGGAGAAACCGGAGGGCAATATCGTTTTCCGGGATGTGAATTTTGAATACCCGGACGACCACAATCAGGTGTTCAGCCATCTGAACCTTTCAATACGAGCGGGGGAGAAGGTGGCAATCGTGGGTCCTTCCGGAGGCGGGAAGACGACGCTGTGCAATCTGATTCCCCGGTTTTATGACGTGTCGGCGGGATGCATTACGTTAGATGGGAAGGATATCAAAAACTTTACCCTGAAAAGCCTCAGGAAGAGCATCGGGATGGTGCAGCAGGATGTATACCTGTTTTCCGGGACGATCTTTGACAATATCAGCTACGGAAAAGAGGGGGCTTCCAGGGAAGAGGTGATGGAGGCGGCAAAGCGCGCCGGTGCCCATGAGTTTATTATGGGGCTGAAAGACGGCTATGATACGTATGTGGGAGAACGGGGCGTAAAGCTTTCGGGTGGCCAGAAGCAACGCATCAGCATCGCCAGAGTATTTCTGAAGAATCCGCCGATCATCATTCTGGATGAGGCCACCTCGGCGTTGGATAATGAGAGCGAATTTGAGGTGGCAAAATCCCTGGCGAAGCTGTCGGAGGGGAGAACTACGCTGACGATCGCGCACAGACTTTCCACGATCCGCAATTCCGACAGGATTCTTGTATTGACGGAGGACGGCATCGTGGAAGAGGGGGATCATGATACGCTGATGGCGCTGAAAGGGATGTACTGTCACTTTTATGAGATGGCGAACGAACTGAAGTAAGACAGTTATTGTTCCATCAGATGTCTGGTGCTGAATACATCCAGATAGCGCTCCACGCATTCCCAGATAACGATATCGGGTTGGATCTGATCGATCATATCCGCCTGAAAATCCCTGGAATGAACATAGTGGACATCCCTGTAGTAATACTTGGCCAGATCGCGGAGATATTCCGAGAAAGAGTCACCCACCAGGAGCAGTACTTCATCATGGTACTGCCCCTTATCTATGCAGTCGGGATCGAGCATATAGTAAGAGTCGATGGAAAAGCGGTCCTGAAGCCCGGCAAGCGCCGCGAGATCGCCGCTGTAATCTTCGGAGGCGACGGAAAAACAGGAGATATCAGCGGGAATCCCATCGCCGTAAATTTTCTGAAAGATTTCCTGCAGTCCCACGTAGGCGCCATAATAGTTCCAGTGGGAGTCTGTCCTGTAATAGGTCGGATAGTCCTCCTTTGCCTCCAGCAGAGCATATCTCAGATCCAGATAGGGCAGAGCAGTATTTTGTTCCACGTATTCGCTGAGCTGCTGCCCTCTCGATACCTCGTTCAATCGAATGATGGTGTCAGGCATGTATTCGCTGTAAACGATTTCTTTGTTGGGGATCGTCACGATATAGAAAGGAATGCCGCGCTCCTCCTCAAAATATTTTTGTGTATTCTGCAGGTTGGCGGTTATCCGCAAGAGCTCCTCCTCCGAAAAATGATTGATTCCCATGTAATCCCAGATGGGATGTTCTCCCTCTATGGAAGATTTGTAGAAAAGCCAGTTGTCCTTCCCGAGGAGAACCTGGGTGGATTCAAAGTAAGTGCCGCCGGTCAGAAGGGAGGTGACATTCGTATTGAAGGCGATCAGCTGCTTTCGCATAAAAAGCTGATCGGTGAACTCATTGACATTGTTCTGTATGGAAGGGGGAAACAGGTAGATTGTTTCCTGCGCGCCGTCCCCTGGAGCGGGGACCTCCGCGAAAGCCTCTTCGCTTCGCGCCGCAAAAAACCTGTCTATCAGAGTTGCGGCAGGCAAAAGAAAAATAAAAATCAAAAACACGACAGCGATCCATCCGTCACGAGTTTTCATAACACACCCCATCTATCCTTAAAAATTGAAATAAATAAACGGATTATACGAATTATTGCAGATAAAGGAGACCGATACCACAAAAATGGCCAGAAGCCCCACGGCATAGGTCCATTGTCCTGCTCTGGAATCGCCAAATTTCTTTTCCAGGAGAGGAACGGCCGGCACACAGCAGAAGAGAGCGGCCAGATAGTAAAACCAGTCCTGTTTCAGAAAGAGTAAAACGGCGGTATCTGTGAGGCCGGTGGAACCGATGCCAAACATTGCCTTTATATAGATAAGGGCATTACCGAGAGTGGCGGAGCGGAAAATGACCCAGCCCAGGGTGACAAAAAACATAGTGTAGAGATGACTCCACCAAAAACGTTTTTTATTTAGTCCCGTCAATTTTTCGAAAGTGAGCAGGAGAAAATACAGCAGTCCCCAGGCGGCGAAAGTCCAGTTCGCGCCATGCCAGACTCCGGTCAGAAGCCAGACGATAAACAGATTGAGGACAAGTCTCGGTTTTGAGACCCTGCTGCCTCCGAGCGGAAAATACACATAGTCCCGGAACCAGGTCTGCAGGGAGATATGCCATCTCCGCCAAAATTCGGAGACCGTGGCTGAGAGGTAAGGGTAGCGGAAGTTCTCCTCAAAATGAAAGCCGAACATTTTTCCAAGGCCGATCGCCATGTCGGAATAACCGGAAAAGTCAAAAAATATCTGTAAAGTGTAGGAGAGGGCGCCCAGCCAGGCCATAGCTGTTGAGGCATAAAAGCGCCCGCCGAAGACGACGTTGAAAGCGTTGTCCGCAACGATCGCCATATTGTTGGCGAGCAGTACTTTCTTTCCGAGGCCGGTACAAAATCTGACCACGCCTGCGGAAAAATCCGTGAAATTTTCCACGCGGTGATCGATCTGTTCCGCAATGGTCTCATAGCGCACGATGGGGCCCGCGATCAACTGCGGAAAGAGGGAGACATAGAGACCGACCTGCAGAGGATTCTTTTGCGCTTTCCCCTGTTTTCGATAAATATCGAAGACGTAGGACATAGCCTGAAACGTAAAAAAGGAAATGCCGATGGGTAATGTGACGGTGGGGAGCGTAAAGTTTGTATGCAGGCGGAGATTCATTTGAAACAAAACAAAGGTACTGTATTTATACCAGCCCAGAATGCCGATGTTGGTACAGACCATAAGGGCTAAGATCGCTTCGGACAGATGTTTCCTTTCCCGAAAATGATCGATCAGCAGACCGAACAGATAGCTCATGAAAATGACAAAAAGCATGAGAAAGACATGCACCGGCTCGCCCCAGGCATAGAAAAACAGGCTTGCGATGAACAGGAAAATATTTTTCAGAATTTTTGTATTCCTGAGAAACGCGTAGTAGAGGAACAGTACGACCGGCAGGAATACGAACAAAAAGGGCTCACTTGGGAAAAGCATGATGATGTCCTCGAAATTGGCTTGTTACCGCATAAATAACGGTTCTGCTTTAGTCTATCAGGAGGGGGAGCGTTTGTCAAATGTGGGGGGAATGAATACCTTTTTCCGATTGGGAAATACTGTAAGTAAGGAAGGACGGGAAAAGGTATGTATCAGAAGGGTGATTACGTGGTGTACGGCACAAAGGGAGTATGTCTGGTGGAGGATGTGATGGCGATCGACTGGGGGGCGGACTGTATCTCTTCGGAAAAATTGTGCTATAAGCTTTCTCCGAGGTTTGTGAAGGGAAGCACGATCTATGCGCCGGTGGAGAATGAGAAGACGGTGATCCGCTCCGTGATGTCGGGGGAAGAGGCTCAGGCTCTGTTAAACAGGGCCGGGGGATTGGAGACGCTCTGGATAAAGGATGAGAAAGAGCGGGAGATGAGCTATCGCCGGGCTCTGCTCAGCGGCAGCAGTACGGAGTGGTCCCGGATCATAAAGACACTCTATCTGCGAAAGAGAGAACGACAGAAATCCGGAAAGCATATGACCTGTATCGACGAGAGATATCTGCATATTGCGGAGAGCATATTATTCGGGGAAATGTCTCTGCCCCTGCACCTGACGGTGAAGGAGGTGGAGGAGGAATACTTCCGAAAGGTAAATGAAGAAAATTAGGGAGGTTTTTATAAAATGAATATGGTCGAATTATTTTATGCTGAGGATGATGCTGATATTGCAGGTGCTGTGAAGGAATATCTGGAACAGAAAAACTTTAAGGTGATGATATATAATACGATTGCAGAGGTTAGACAAGCCCTGAAAAGTCATGTGCCGGCTGTTATTTTGCTGGATTGGAATATGCCGGATGGCCGCGGAGATAGTCTTTGCCGATGGATTCGCAGTAGATGGACGGAACTGCCGATTATTTTTCTTACGGTTCGGGATGATTCCCGTGATATTGTTTCTGGTTTTCAGAATGGTGCGGATGATTATGTTGTTAAGCCTTTTGAGTTAAGTGTGTTGTATTCAAGGATTCGAGCGGTACTTCGAAGAACGGGAAATATAGCGGAACAGTACCTGTCTTGTGATGGGATCATGATGGATTTAAACCGCAGGACAGTTTCCTGTGGTTCGGAAGAAATAGATTTAAGCGTATCAGAGTATGAACTGCTCCTGTATCTCCTGCGGAATAAAGGAAGGACTGTCACCAGAGAAAAAATCTTAGAACAGGTATGGGATATCAATGGGAATTACGTGAATAACAATACTTTGACGGTTACTGTGAAACGGTTACGGGACAAATTGCACCAGCCGTCCTGCTTGAAAACAATTAGAAGTGTGGGATACCGTATGGAGGAGACCGTATGAGCGGGAGAAAAAACTTTGTGATTATATTTGGGTTTGCAGCAGCCGTCAGCTTGATTTCTTCTGCTGTCACAGCAATGTTGGTTTCCTGTTATTACAGCAGGTTCCAATTTGATCTGGTAAATGTTATCTGCAGCGAAGTGCTGGAACAGGAGCCGGAAATGATGAATATAGTTTCTGCCGCATTGAAGGAATATACGAGCGGAAATTTCGATGGTGTGGCAGTGAAAAATGTCTTATCTGTTTTGGGATATCGCATATCTGATTTTTCAGATTCTGCTGTTACATATCATATCATATTTACAATAACAGGGTTTTTGTCAGGAATCTTCCTCTTTGTTATCACTTTTGTATTCCGCAACAAAACAGAAGCGAAACGGATAGAGGCACTGTCAGATTATTTGGAGCAGGTTAATACGGGAAAAGCGGTCGTCCTCTCTGTTTCAGGAGAAGATACTTTTTCTAAACTGGAAGATGAAATATATAAGACAGTGACATTTCTTTACCAGACAAAGGATGCTGCGGTACAGGCAAAAAATGATTTTGCTGAGAATTTATCAAATATTGCACATCAGATAAAAACGCCTGTCACTGCAATTTCTTTATCACTGCAAACATTATCTGAAATATCAATGAAAAATAAATATGAAAAAGATAAGATGGAACAAATAAAGAAACAGTTAATCAGACTGATCCATTTAGAAGAATCTCTGCTTGTTTTATCCCGTCTTGATGCAGGTACATTGCTGTTTCAGAAAGAAGAGGTGGATATTTTTACTGTGCTTGTCCTTGCGGCAGACAATTTGAAGGAATTATTTGTAGATTCTGGCACTTCCATTGATATTCCGGAATTAGGGGAGATGGCAATAACAGCAGATTTAGATTGGACTATGGAAGCAATTATGAATGTAATGAAAAACTGTATGGAGCATAATACGGGCGGAACAGTCCATTGCTCTTATGGGCAGAATCCGCTATATACGGAAATACTTATTTGGGATGAGGGGGATGGATTTGCCAAAGAAGATATTCCGTATCTTTTTAAACGGTTTTATCGTGGACGGAATGCAAATAGGGGAGGCAATATCCACAGCAGTGGTATTGGAATAGGTTTAGCATTGTCAAAAGAGATTATAGAACATCAAAATGGAACAATAAGAGCAAAAAACCTGACAAATGGCGGTGCATGTTTTGAAATCCGGGTATATAGACAATAAATTTAATACCAACTTTGTTGCAGTCACTGAGTTGTAACTTTCATTTGGTAGAATATAAACGGAGGAAACGAAAATGGATATCTTAACATGCGAAGGAGTTCGCAAAATATATGGCTCCGGCAATAATCAGGTGGCTGCGCTGGATGGGATTGACCTTATGGTGGGGAAGGGAGAATTTGTAGCGATTATTGGATCGTCCGGTTCAGGTAAATCTACACTGCTGCATATTCTGGGAAGCGTGGATAAGCCTACAAGCGGAAAAGTTATAATAGACGGAACGGATCTATCTAAACTTAATCAGACGCGGGCAGCAATTTTCCGCAGAAGAAAAGTGGGGTTGGTTTATCAGTTCTATAATTTGATTCCAACACTTACCGTGCAAAAAAATATTCTTATGCCGCTTGCTCTTGATAAGAAGAAACCAAATAAAGAGTATTTTGAAAAAATAGTTAGTTCGCTTGGCATTGCTGACCGGCTTGAAGCATTGCCAGGCCAGTTATCAGGCGGACAGCAGCAGAGGGTTGCCATAGCACGTTCGCTGGTTTATCGCCCGGCTCTGCTTTTGGCGGACGAGCCGACTGGAAATTTGGATCAGAAAAATTCAGGTGAGATCATTGATATGCTGAAATTATCGAACCGTAATCTGAAGCAGACCATTCTGCTGATCACCCATGACGAAAAGGTTGCGCTGGAGGCAGACCGCATTGTAACCATAGAAGATGGGCGGATCGTCAGCGATGAGAGGAAGGGGGGTAAATCGTTGTCATAAAAGACAGGACAACGATTGGCGGTATGTGGAAAAACTATTCGATTGATTATATAAAAAACAACCGGGCTTCAGGCATATCTATTATAGCAGCATCTTTCATTGCCGCTTTGTTTCTTTCTTTTCTTTGTTGTCTGTTTTATAATTTCTGGCTGGACAATATAGAAGGGACAAAATTGGAAGATGGCAGCTGGCATGGCCGTATTACCGGGGAGATCAGCGGGGACGAATTGGCAGTTATCAATAACTTTGCCAATGTGGAAAAGGCGGCAGTCAATGAGGAACTGTCCGGGGAACAGGGAACTGTGGTAGATGTGTATTTTTATAACAAAAGAACGGTCTGTCAGGATATGTCCGCCCTTGTAAATATTCTGGGGCTGACGGAAGATGCGGTTTCCTATAATTATCAGCTTTTATCTCTGTATTTTGTCCGGATTCCGGGTGACAATATGCCGAGAATGCTGATGCCGGCGTATCTGGCGGTAGTGGTAATTGTATGTTTTTCTTTGATACTGGTAATCCATAATTCATTTGCAGCATCTATGAACAGCAGGGTTCACCAGTTTGGGATTTTTTCAAGCATTGGGGCTGCTCCGGGACAGATCCGGACATGTCTGGTACAGGAGGCGCTCTTTCTGTCTATTGTACCGATTATGGCAGGGATTTTGTTGGGAATAATTTTCAGCTTTGGCACGGTTTGGGGAATGAACGCTTTCGCGGCGAATTTTGCGGGAGGAAGGCAGGTATCCTTTAGCTGTCATCCTGTTATCCTGCTCCTTGTCCTTTTCTTATCTATCCTCACAGTGCTTGTTTCTGCCTGGCTTCCGGCGAGAAAGCTGAGCAGGCTGACCCCGCTTGAATCAATCCGGGGAGCGGATGAATTGCAGCTAAAAAAGAAAAAGCATTCTCCTGTTTTGTCTGCGCTGTTCGGAATGGAGGGGGAAATGGCCGGAAATGCATTAAAGGCTCAGAAAAAGGCTCTGCGTACCACATCTTTGTCGTTAACGCTCGCCTGTCTGGGTTTTATGATAATGCAATGCTTTTGGACACTTTCCGGGATCAGCACAAACCATACTTATTTTGAAAGATATCAGGATGCATGGGACGTCATGGTGACTGTGAAGAATACCCATATAGGGGATTTTGTGTTGACAGAGCAACTTCAGGGACTGCCTGAAGTGGACAGCAGTGTTGTTTACCAAAAGGCAGAGGCAGTATGTATATTGCCGCAGGATGCACAAAGCAAGGAGCTGCTGGCATTGGGCGGCTTGGAAGCGTTTTTGGGAGATACAGCATTTTATGGTGAGGGCTTGTTTCAGATAGAGGCGCCTATTTTCATATTGGATGATGAGAGTTTTGGTGAATTCTGCGGACAGATAGGAACAGCTTCCCGGCTGGATGGGACAATCGTCTTAAACCGGTTGTGGGACAGCGTTAACAGTAATTTTCGTTATCCGGAATACATTTCCTATGTAAAAGAAGATATGGAATCAGTTGTTTTGCATAACGCTGCTGAAAAAAGAGATGAAAACACGGTAGAGATTCCGGTGCTGGCCTGCACAGAGGAATTTCCGCTCCTGCGGGAAGAATACGGGAAATCCGGCTGCTCTCTGGTACAGTTTATGCCTTTGTCCCTGTGGAAAGAAATCGGAGAACAGATAGGCGGGGCGGGGCAGGATACTTATGTCCGGGTTCTGGCAAATGACAGAAGAGAACTGGATGTTTTGAATGCGCTGGAAAATGAAATAACGCAGATGATCAGCGGGGAGTATGAAATGGAAAGCGAGAACCGTATTCAGGAAAGAGAAGACAATAATAAATTGATAGAGGGGTATGAATGGATATTAGGTGCGTTTTGTGTCCTGCTTGCAATAATTGGGATTGCCCATGTGTTTTCTCATACCCTTGGTTTCCTGCGTCAAAGGAAACGGGAATTTGCCCGGTATATGTCTGTTGGGCTTACACCGGAAGGGATACGGAAGATGTTCTGCATAGAGGCGTTGATGATTGCGGGAGGTCCGTTGCTTGCCGCATCGGCGCTGACAATAGTGGCTGTGGCATTCATGATAAGGGCAAGCTTCCTGGATCCTGTGGAATTTATTAAAGTGGCTCCGATAGCGCCTGTTCTGGCGTTTGTTTCAGCTGTCTTTGCGTTTGTGGCATTGGCATATTATCTTGGTTGGCGTAATATACGCAAGATCAATTTAGCCGAGGTTTTACGGGATGATACAATGATGTAAATGAGATGAACAGATTATGAAAATAAAGCCTGGATACTTTCTAAAAGCTTCCGGTTCTTTATCAAAATCCATATTATATCCTTCCTGTCCGCATAGTAAACAAAAGTGGAAAATCACAATAATTTAAGAAATCTTTTATAGATGTGTCCATTAATTCACGATTCTATTATTGCTTTATTTTCGCAAATCAGCTAGAATCTAACTGTTGGGCAAAATATATATTTTGCGTGTCGTGAGACGGGAAAGGAGAAAAGGCAAAGATTGTGATCTTTGCCGTGAAAAAGAATGGATCAACCTTATCAGAATAATAGTAATCAATATAATAACGGCGGCTATAACAACGGTTATAATAACAATGGTTACAACAATGGAAACAACGGAAACAGGGAACCCGGAACGCCGGGCCCCGGGAAAGGAAACGACCCTAAGAAACAGAATATCTTTTTGCTGGTTCTGGCTGCGATCATTTCGATGATCTTTCTCAGCATGCTGATGCGGGGAATGAGCGGCGGGACAAACGAGGTGAGCTACAGTGAGTTTGTAAAGATGGTGGAAGAAGATAAGGTGGCATCTGTCAGCTTTATCTCCGACAGGCTGGAGTTCTCCTTAAAGACCGAGGAGACCGCTGAAAAAGAGAGTGATAGATCGTCAAAGGAGACCGGAAGCGGCGAGAATCCTGTTGCGAAGCAGCAGGAGAACATATTCAGCATGATGGGCGTCCCTATCCGGAATTATTATACGATTCGGGTGGAGGACGATCAGCTTACGCAGAGATTGTTAGACCATAATGTAGAAATTCAGGGGCAGACAACGACGATTATGGATTCGATTCTTTCTATCCTGATCACTGTGGTGCTCCCGATCGGTTTGATGTGGCTGCTGCTCAGCTTCCTGTTCCGAAAGATGAGCAAGGGCGGCGGTATGATGGGAATGGGCAAGAGCACTGCGAAAGTCTATGTCCAGAAAGAGACCGGCGTAACATTTAAAGATGTGGCGGGCGAGGATGAGGCAAAGGAATCCCTGGTGGAAGTCGTGGATTTCCTGCACAATCCCGGAAAATATTCCCAGGTGGGAGCAAAGCTTCCGAAAGGCGCGCTGCTTGTGGGACCTCCCGGCACAGGTAAGACATTGCTGGCGAGAGCGGTGGCAGGCGAAGCGAAGGTGCCGTTTTTCTCTCTGGCGGGATCTGACTTTATCGAGCTCTATGTAGGCCTGGGCGCGTCCCGCGTGAGGGATTTGTTCCGGGAAGCGGAGAAGAATGCGCCCTGCATCGTGTTTATCGATGAGATTGACGCCATAGGCCGGAGCAGGGATTCCAAGTACGGCGGCGGAAACGAAGAACGGGAACAGACGTTGAATCAGCTGCTCTCCGAGATGGACGGGTTTGACGGAAAGAGCGGTATCATCATTCTGGCGGCGACTAACAGGCCGGAGATCCTGGATAAGGCGTTGCTCCGTCCCGGGCGTTTTGACAGGCGGATCATCGTGGATAAACCGGATCTGAAAGGGCGTGTGGAGATCCTGAAAGTACATGCGAAGGATGTGCTGATGGATGATTCCGTGGATCTGAATGAAATTGCGCTGGCGACGAGCGGAGCGGTAGGATCCGATCTTGCCAATATGATAAACGAAGCTGCAATCAACGCGGTAAAGATGGGCAGAAACTGTGTGTCCCAGAAGGATCTGTTTGACGCTGTGGAACAGGTTCTGGTAGGAAAGGAAAAGAAGGACCGCATTATGAGCAAGGAAGAGCGGCGCATCGTGTCCTACCATGAGACCGGCCATGCGTTGGTGTCGGCGCTTCAGAAGAATTCCGAGCCGGTACAGAAGATCACGATCGTGCCGAGGACGATGGGCGCTCTGGGCTATGTGATGCAGGTGCCGGAGGAAGAAAAGTTCCTGAATACGGAGGCGGAGCTGCGCGATATGCTGGTAGGCCTTCTGGCAGGGCGCGCGGCGGAGGAGATCGTGTTTGACACGGTGACGACAGGGGCGTCCAACGATATCGAGAAGGCGACCAATATCGCCCGCTCTATGGTGACACAGTACGGCATGAGTAAGAAGTTTGGTCTGATGGGGCTTGAATCGGTGGAAAGCAGATATCTGGACGGAAGGACGGTTATGAACTGCAGCGACAATACGGCCGCCGATGTGGATACGGAAGTCATGAAGCTGCTGAAAGACAGTTATAAAGAAGCGAAAAAACTTTTGAAAGAAAACAGAGAACTTCTGGATAAACTGGCAGAATTCCTGATCGAGAAGGAGACGATCACCGGCAAGGAATTTATGAAGATCTATCGAAAGGAAAAGGGATTGCCGGAGCCGGAGCCTAAGGAGGAGGAAAAGAAACATCAGCCGAATCCGGGGAGACAGGGATTTCATGTACCGGGAAATTATGGGCGGCCTCCGATTCCCCCGGTAGGTGGCTTCAGGCAGGGGCCCCCGGCGGGTATGCCGCAGGGGAATCCGTATCAGAACGGTCAGCCGGGAGGAGTACCGCAGGGGAATCCGTATCAGAACGGTCAGCCGGGAGGAGTGCCGCAGGGGAATCCCTATCAGAATGGTCAGTTGGGAGGAATGCCGCAGGGGAATCCGTATCAGAACGGTCAGCCGGGAGGAGTGCCGCAGGGGAATCCCTATCAGAATGGTCAGTTGGGAGGAATGCCGCAGGGGAATCCTTACCAGAACGGTCAGCCGGGAGGAGTGCCGCAGGGGAACCCATACCAGAACGGTCAGCCGGGAGATGCACCGCAGGGAAATCCTTACCAGAACCTGGGGCAGGGGCCGGAAGAGCAGAGAAACAGCAGAAAAGAAGCGTGGGATGCCCAGTACAGACAAAATCACTGGTCAAATCAGGCGGAAGCTATGCCGCCGGGGGGAGCCTTTTCGGGCGTACCGCAGGAGATACTGGAAAAACCCCAGGAGCCGGGGCTTGTGCCATATGAAGAGCCGGGGAAGCCGGAGGTGCAGGCAGAGGCACAGGACATACTTATTGTGGATAATGAGCAGGATGCCGGAATTGTGTTAGAAGCCGCGGAGGAAGCGCTTAAGCTGGAAGAAGCCGGGGCAAAAGAAGCAGAGAAAGCTTCCGATTCCGGAGATGAAGAAGTAAAAAACATGGAAGAAGAATAGCAGCCATAATAAAGAAAATAAAGAAGAGCTGTCGCTGATGCGACAGCTTTTCTGATGTATCGTTTTATTCTTTTGTGACAGGCAGTACCGTTTCTTTTTCCGAAAGCAGTTTCCAGTTGGCCGGATTCCGCATGTCGTCATGTACCGCGTACCATTTTGACGGGAGATAAGTGGTGCCGTTATTTTTTGTCAGGTCCGCTATTTCCGAGGCAATCAGATATTGATCATGTGCCGTTTTTTCCTCATTGTGGATTGACTTTCCGGTGAAAGGATTAATCGGCTTTTCTATGACATCCTCCACCGCCAGTACAGGAACATCCGCATTTGTCATAAATTCTTCCGACGTTTCAAACCCTGTACTGTTAAAATCTTTTACCATAAGGATCGGATAATACTGCTGGATTTCATCTCCGCCTTCCACCAGATACTCTTCGCCCAGCTCCAAATATTCTCCATGATCTGCAACCAGGATGATTTTTGTGTTGTCATAAATACCGTTTTCCCGCAGATAATCAAACCATTTGCCTAATTGAAGCATTGCCGCCATATCACAGTGGTAATGAGAGAGCTGCGTATAGTTTTCCAGCTTCAAAAAATTACCGTCCGCATCGTATCTTCCCTGATATCCACGGTCGTAGTCCGTATTGTCCACATACATGGAAGGCACATAGTCTGGCTCCTGCAATATCAGCGGACTGTGTGTTGTATCGTTTGCAGCCATTAAAAACAGGCCGGTTTCATCCTCCGTAAAAGAGGTGATAGAATCTAAATGTTCCAATACATTGTATGCATTCTGAAAATAGACCGTAGTACCCTCCGCAAGCAGCAGATTGTCGTCTACGATTTGGGTTTGATCCAGCATGCCGGAAATTTTGTCCGTCATATTATAGTTGCCGTTATCGTATATTGTTTTCTGTAAAAAGAGCGGCGCGGTTTTTAGGAGTCCATAGTAGAAAAAGTTCCGCTTATTATGATCTCTCTGCAGTTTTTTGTTGGGATCTTCCGTAAATTTCCCGTCCAGCTTGTAGCATTCGATCCCTGGATATTCGTCATAGATTGACAGGTCATTAAGCCAGTTATAACCTGCGTACGGCGGATCGCATACGGTGACACGGTAACCGTTTTCAGAAAACAATACCGGCATAACTTTCAGCGCTTCATCATGTTTTACCTGCAGAAGATCATCTGTCCGCTTGTTCATTTCCACGGGCGTATACTCATATCCGCCAAAAAGAGCAGGGGTTCCGAAGTTCGTCTTTTTTCCGAATGATACAACGTTTGTATAATAGGTGAAACCGGAAAACTGTTCTTTGAGCTGCGGTTTTTCCTCGAATATATAAGGGATAAATGCGCCGACCCCTCTGTCCAACATAAGAACAACGACATTGCTGCCTGTTTTACTGAACGTAAACTCCGGAATGGCTTCGTACCGGTTCAGATCACGATCCGTAAGGCCGCTGACGCCGGTTTGTATGGTCTTCATATTGACGACTGACATGCAGAGGAGTGCGATAACGCCAACTGTCAATATGTCGGAGGTCAGTCTGCTCCGGTATTTATACAGGATATAAAACAGGACGATTATGATAAAAAGAATACCGATATTCAGAAGCTGTTCCGACCGACCAAACTGTAACCCGTTTTCATAGATTAAATCGGGGGTCAGCAGCCCCAGATTCCTGCCGAAAAACATATAATCTGCGATAAAAACGCCGGAGAGCAGCCAGATGGCTTTTTCAAAATAGCCCCGGACGACAGGTCTTGCCAGCGAATAAAAGACACCGCCCCATATTATTTTGGCGCTGTGGCGAGAGCGTATTTCTTGAAACAGCCGGTCTTTTTTGATAAGATAAAACAATAGTGATAGTTTTAGCTGTCCGGGAGGTCATCCAATGTTTGATATCGAAGAGGAATTAAAAAAGCTGCCGGCAAAGCCGGGCGTATATATTATGCACGACGAGGCGGACACGATCCTCTATGTGGGAAAAGCGATAAACCTGCACAACAGAGTGCGCTCCTATTTTCGCAAAATACATGGCAGGGGGCCGCAGATCGAGAAGATGGTGCAGCAGATCGCGCGGTTTGAATATATTGTGACGGATTCTGAGCTGGAAGCGCTGGTGCTGGAAAATAATCTGATCAAGGAGAACAGCCCGAAATATAATACGCTGCTGAAGGATGATAAAACATACCCTTTTATCAAGGTCACCGTATCGGAGGCTTTCCCCCGGGTGCAGTTTTCCAGGGAGATGAAAAAAGATAAATCCCGCTATTTCGGGCCGTACACGAGCGCGGCGGCAGTAAAAGATACGATAGAACTCCTGAATAAACTGTTCAAGCTGCGCACCTGCAACAGAGTGCTTCCGCGGGATATCGGACAGGAGCGCCCCTGCCTCAACCATCATATCGGGCAATGTCTTGCGCCGTGCCAGGAGTATATCAGTCAGGAAGAGTACCGGGGGCGCGTGGACCGGGCATTGGAGTTTCTCGGCGGCAACTATAATATGATCCTGAAAGATCTGGAAAAAAAGATGCAGGATGCGGCCGAAGAGTTAAATTTTGAGGAGGCGATCCGCTATCGGGATCTGTATGAGAGCGTGAAGAGCGTCTCCCAAAAACAGAAGATCACCCAAAACGACGGAGAGGACAAAGATATCATCGCGTTGGCGCAGGATGAACAGGACGCGGTAGTGCAGGTGTTTTTTGTCAGAGACGGAAAACTGATCGGGCGGGAACATTACTATATGACAAATGTGTCAGGTTTCTCCCGGAAGGATATACTGCAGCAGTTTATCCAGCAGTTTTATGCCGGGACGCCGTTTCTGCCCCGGGAGCTGATGCTGCAGGAGGCGGTGGAGGATATGGATGTGCTGGAGCAGTGGCTCGGCGGCAGGAGAGGCAGCAGAGTGTATCTGCGTGTCCCGCAGAAGGGCAGCAAGGAAAAGCTGGTGGAACTGGCAGCACAGAACGCGGAGCTGATTCTGTCCAGAGACAAGGAGAAGATCAAGAGGGAGGAGGGGCGCACCATCGGAGCGGTGAAAGAGATCGCGTCGCTCCTGCATCTGGAGCATGTGAGCAGAATGGAGGCTTTTGATATCTCCAACATCAGCGGATTTGCGAATGTGGGATCCATGGTGGTCTATGAGAAGGGAAAGCCGAAGCGCAGCGATTACCGCAAATTTAAGATCAGGACGGTGAGCGGTCCCGACGACTATGCCTGCATGAAGGAAGTGCTGACCAGGCGCTTTCTGCACGGAATGGAGGAGAAGGAGGAACTCTCCGCAAAAAAGATGGACACGGAATACGGCTCCTTCACCAAATTCCCGGATCTGCTTCTGATGGACGGCGGAAAGGGACAGGTAAACATTGCGCTGGAGGTGTTGAAAGAACTGGATATCGACATTCCGGTCTGCGGGATGGTGAAGGACGACAATCATCGCACCAGAGGGCTCTATTTTCACAATGAGGAGATTCCCATCGATAAACATTCGGAGGGCTTCAAACTGATCACCAGAATACAGGACGAGGCGCACCGCTTTGCGATTGAATACCATCGCTCTCTGCGTGGCAAAACACAGGTGCGGTCGGTTTTGGAAGACATTCCGGGGGTGGGGGAAGCGAGGCGCAAGGCGCTGATGCGGCATTTTAAATCAATAGAGGAGATGAAGAACGCCAGCGTGGAACAGTTCGCGGAAATTCCGGAGATCCCGGAAAATATCGCGAGAGGAATATATGATTTTTTTCATGCATGATCGGGCAGGGGATAGAAATTATTGACTTGCAATTTTTGCCTGTCAGAAAGGGTATTGAGCATGTATAAGAGGTATCTGAGTTTGTGTATTATGCTTTTGCTGTGTACACAAATTGCCGGCTGCAACTATAGTGACAGCAAGGAGGAAGCTGTTTCGGATGTACAGCCGGAGGCGAGCGGCGGTCAGAAAGTATATACTCCCTTTTTACAGGATATATTTGCCGTCCCGATAAGAAATTTGTCCAAAAATATTTACTTTTATGAGGATAAGCTGTATCTGGATGTGTGGGAGAGACATGAGGGAAAAGTTTATGGGGAGCCGGTGGAGGGAAATGTCAGAATGGTTTTCGGGCAGGACGGAGAAGAGATTGTTCTGCTTGATCTGGCAGAATTGTCTCCCACCTGGGACAGAAAAACTGTGGGAACAATGCACTATCTGGTGTCGGGAGATGAATCGAGACAGGTGCTGTGGATATATGATTTAAAAAAAGGGAATGTGGAGGAGCTTAGGGTAGAAGAGAATCAGGAGATCTGGAGTTGGGATGCAAAAAACGGAAAAATTTTTTATAGTGTCAGAACTCAAAATACAGATGAGGATATCTTAAATGAAGTTATCATACGGGATTTGGACAGTAAAAAAGAAGAGGCCGTTACTTGCAAGAGAGGGGTTGAAAGAATTCAGGAGCTGTCAGTAAACGACAAAGAGGAGATCGGCATTTATTATTGGGATATGGATGTCCGTGAGCATTATCTGGGCCTTATTCGGGACAGGCAGTTTACAGAGATTGACACATCAAACGTAGAGATATGGAATTTGGGAAGAAATCAGATGCATATATTTCAACTGCATCATGATAAATTCATGATGTGTACGGAAGATATCGGGCATACATTGACGCCCTGGAATCGTTCCTGGGAGTTCTTTTTTGATGGAAGTTTTCAGGATATTCCCTGTGAAACCAGTGAAAAAGGTGTTTTAGGATATGTTGACGGTTTTTATTATGTAGAGGATTACTACCTGATCTATTGGAGTCCCTGGACAATGAGCGGTGGTTTTGCTGCGGACACCGTGCAGAATGCAAAGGTACGATTGTATACGATGGAGGGAGAATATTGCTGTGGAATAGGGATACCGGATTCCAATTCCCTTCAGATATCGGTCTATTTTGTATGTTCGGATGAGACGATCTATGTGTTAAGTGTAAACGGAAAAGATTATACAATGTGTATGCAGGAGATTAAGAGGACATCCGTGCCGGCAGGCAACAATCATGCGATGTGAAACAGTTCAACCTTCACATCCTGGCGAAGGTTGAACTGTCACCGCAATTATATAATCAATGAAATATCGTCCGACTCAGCCTTGACTTTCCAGAAAGGCGTCGATCTCCTCCTGCGTGGGCATCGAGGGGGTCGTCCCCAACTTCTGGACCGACAGCGCTGCCAGCGCGCTGGCAAATCTCGCCGCCTCCCACTCGTCCTTTCCCTCGGCCAGTGCGGTCAGAAAACCTCCGTTGAAAGCGTCGCCGGCGCCTGTCGTGTCGATGGCATTTACAGAAAATGCCGGTATGATCTCCTCCCTCCCTTCGGAAGAGATAAAGACGCCCTTTCCGCCCAGTGTGATGACAACCTTTTTCACGCCTTTTTCTTTGAATACGGCCGCCGCTTTTCTGGCGGATTCCAGATCCTCGACTTTGACGCCGGTCAATGATTCCGCCTCCACCTCGTTTGGAGTGACCATGTAAGCCTTCGAGAGGAACTCGTCGGATATCTCGGAATAGGGAGCCGTATTGATAATGACTTTCACGCCGTTGCAGTAAGCGTATTCGGCGATGCGCTCATTGGCGTCCTGGTTCACTTCCAGCTGCAGAAGAACATATTCGCTCTCCCGGATCAGTTCTTTGACGGAATCCGTATCTTCCTCGGTGATCATTCCGCAGGCTCCGGAGACGATCGCGATCTCATTCTGACTGGTATTTTCGTCCACCAGAATCAGGGCGATCCCGGTTCCGGCATCCTCCGTGACAAAGATATGATCTTTCACCATGCCCAGCTCATCCATCGTGTTTAAAGCAACATCCGCAAAGCTGTCTTTTCCTATCTTTGTGATCATGGTGACGTCTGCGCCCGCCTTGTGGGCGGCGACGCACTGGTTGAACCCCTTTCCGCCGGGGCCCATTTTAAACATAGGCCCTTTTACCGTCTCCCCGGGTACGGGAAGATGGGGGATTCTCGCCATGAGGTCCACCACAAAACTGCCGAAAACTACTACTTTACCTGCCATAAGAGTCACCTGTACCTTTGCGTTTTATGCGGGAATTAAAATTTGGATAATTCCATTTTCTTTGCCAGATAGTCGATCAGGCGGGGCTGGCAGTAGTTGGCGTAATCGAAAATGTTTCCGCCGTCGCCGTTTATCTGCCCGTAATCCTTTAAGCAGTCATAATATAACTGGAAAAATTCGGTTCCCACATTGAACTTGTTGATACCGTTCACAAAGGCCTGATCCAGCTGATCGTCCGGAATACCGCTTCCGCCGTGGAGAACAAGGGGAGCCTCGGTTGCGGCATTGATCTCGCTGAGCCGCTTGATATCCAGATGAGGAGTCTCTTTATATACGCCGTGTGCGCTCCCGATGGCAACTGCCAGGGCGTCGCAGGTGCTCTCCTCGATAAACTTTGCGGCGACGTCGGGCTGTGTGTACATATCGAGATTGGACTGATCGGAAACAGTAGCGGCAAAGCCCACATGTCCGAGTTCCGCCTCCACAGCGACGCCGAAAGCGTGAGCGGCGTCGGCAACTTTTCTGGTGTTGGCGATATTCTCTTCCAGAGGAAGCATGGAGCCGTCGTACATAACGCAGGAGAAGCCCGCCTTGACAGCGCGCATAATGTAATTAAAGTCGCTGCAGTGGTCGAGATGCAGACCTACGGGTACGGAAACTTCGTCCGCCAGACTTTTTACCATCGCGGCGAAACCCTCGGGATTCGCCCAGTTGAATCCGGTGTGATGTTCCGGGTAAAGCATACAGATAACAGGTTTGCCGACCTTTTCCGCAGCCTGTACGGTAGAATAGATCATGTTGTAGTCGAGAGAGTTAAAGGCGATCACGGATGTGTTTGCATCCGATGCCATTTTTAAGATA
The DNA here is from genome assembly GCA_947643595.1 of uncultured bacterium. GTDB lineage: Bacteria > Bacillota > Clostridia > Lachnospirales > Lachnospiraceae > 1XD8-76. Next base: position 22,009 of record CANRWP010000038.1, read on the forward strand.
TCTTTTACAGGTGTTAACATATTATTTTCTCCTTTTTATTATAATAGTATTTCACTATAAGTGACCGGTTCAGCGGATCGTTTCCTGGAAAGCTTCAAAGATGAGGGAGACCGAGACAGCGCCGGTATCCGGATGCCCCAAGGTCTTATCTTTAAAGTTTTTGGAACGTCCCTTTTTGGAGAGCATGGATTTGGTATTTTCCACACCCTGCTTTGCGGCAGCGTAAGCTTTCTCGAAAGCGGCCTCAAAGGATTCGCCCGAAGATGCCGAGGCGAGCAGCGATTCGGACGCCTCTATCAGGGCGTCATACATGGTCTTGTCGCCGCGGGAAGTGCGTCCTCTGCGCGCGATAGATTTCGTTCCCATATCTATGTAATCGGCAAAATCCTGAACGGAGAGCGACTCTTTCCCCTCCAGAGAGGACAGGCCGCCGATGAACAGTGTGCCGAAGATGACACCGGAAGTTCCGCCCATGACGCGGATGAGAGTCATGCCGGTCTCCTTGAGCAGATCGTAGGGGGAATTCCAGCTTCGCCCGGTGAGCTCTTTTGCCACAGCAGAAAAACCGATCCGCATTCCAAACCCATGATCGCCGTCTCCGATGACGGTGTCCAGTTCCGTTAGCAGAGGTTCCGAAGTGACGATTTTTTCGGAGACTTTCAACAGCATTTCCTGCAGCTGTCCGCATGTCAGGTGATCCATAAACTATATCCTCCTTTTTGTGTAATTAAAAAATAAATGCATCGGTAAAACAACGTTTTTGCAAATAGGGCTCGGTGCGATCGTCCGAGCAGAAGATCGTGACGGAGAGCCCGTAGGACCTTGTCGTATGCATAAAATATCCGGCGCTCATTCTGCTGATCGGAATTCGACGTTCTGCGTAGTCATGAATTGATTTTGCGAGAGAATAGACATCCTCAAATTTACCGGCGGAGGTACGGTTGATCAGCACATGGATCCTTTCATCTGACCGCGGTTTCAGGTCTTCTATTAAGATATCATAAGCGTGTTTCGCGCAGGATTCAATAGAAAATTCATTTTTAAAGGACAGAGCGGGCGGTTCCCCGGAAATTCCTTCCCCGAAATGGAGGATCTCGTTCTCAAAGTCCATGGTGATCAGAACGCTGGAAGTCCGATCGTTGATATGTTCCGCCAGGGCGGCAACCTCCTCCAGTGAGGCGCCGGTTTTGGCGCAGGCAGAGGCGGCCTTCACACCGAAGAGAACACCGATCAGGCCGGTGCGGTCTCTGCGGTCCTCGTCCCTGTGAGTGGAGAGGCAGTCGTCGTGAAAAGGGCACATTTTTGCCTGAAGCCCTTCCAGTGCCATCAGCTCGATCGCCATGTCACAGTTCAGGACATCCCCCATGAAATTATTGAAGAGCATGAGATATCCCTTCGAAGAATTGACATATTTTGCAGCTTCAAAACAGTCGTAAGCGCTGGGAGCGGCATAGAGAGAACCGTTTATCGCGATATCCGCCAGGTCAGGACTGAAGGCAAACGATTGGGAAAAGGGATTTCCGGCGCCGCCTGCCACAGCGATGATGTTGACGCGGTCGGGATCCGCCGGACGACGAAGAACGGTGCGTCCATTGAAAGAGCCCGGCAGAGTCTGCACAAGTTCCGGGTATACACACGCCATGCCCTCAGCGCAGGCTGTGGAGATCGAATTGGGATCGGTCAAAAAAGGATCACGGATAGACATTGTTTTTCCCCCTGTATTGTTTAAAAAGAAAAAGTGTCGGAATAAAAACGGCCCTGAAGATATTGCTCCAGTTCCCGGTCGGCGCAGAGGAAAGTGATTAGAAATCCCTGCGCATGGTATAAGTTGGTGTAAAAACCTGCATCGACGCGCCCCACCGGATGCAGAGGACCCGCATACTGCTTTATGCGGGAGGCCAGAATATAAGCGTCTTCCGGATGGGTCAGTGTCATGCGGCTGACCATCATATAGATCTTCTCGGAAGGAGCGGGCTTTAGATCCCTGCAGAGCGTATCAAAGGAAAGCTCCGCGATCCCGTCTATGGAAAAACAGTCCGCGTGGGTGGAAACCGGCGGTTCCCCGGAAAAACCCTCGCCGAGATGGACCAGCTGTCTTTCATAGTCCATGGTGACGGTCAGCGTGCTCATACGTTCATTCGCTTTATGGGCGATTCTGGATACTTCCTTCAGAGATAACCCGGCCCGCGCACAGGCGGAAGCAATTTTAATCAGATAGAGCAGTCCGGTCTGTCCTCCTCTTTCCCCTCTCGGGGCGCCGGGCGGCGCGGAAAGGCAATCGTCGGTGGCTCCGCAGAGAGCGCAGGGAATGTGTTCCAGGGAGAGCAGTTCTGCGGCCAGGTCATTGTTCAGGTAATCTCCCATATAATTATTGTAGATGAGGAGATTGCCCGAGGAACTTCCGATCTTCAGGGCGGCCTCATATATGTCGTAGGCGCTGGGCGCGCAGCGCCTGTTTCCGTTGATGCAGGCATCCGCCATCCCGTCGCCGAGATATCCGTATGACAGAGGATGACATCCCCCGCCGGCGCTCACGATAACGTTTACCCTGTCGGGGCATACGACGGGGCGAAGCAGTATCCGGCCGTTAAACGAATCCGGAAGAGACCGGAATCGTTCCGGGCAGATGGAAGCCAGAGCCTCAACGAGCTCTCTTGTGGAAGTATTTGGATCTGATATGTATGGAAGCAAAAATCCACCTCCTGTCTGTTGGCAGTTGATAACCGCATTTTTCTGCTTGGAGTATAGCATAGGCAGTTTTATCAGTCAAGAGAAAACGAAAGAAAATAAAATATAAAATGAAATGAAACGAAAGTGACAAGATTTGAAAGGAAAAACCGGAGAAAAGGATAAAGAAATAATAAAAAAGAGCGGGAGGAAGAAAAATATAGCGATAAATTCACAAAAACATATTGACACAAGGAGGAAAATAGTATAAAGTCAACAATAATTAAACAAAAAGAAAAAAACAGATTGTCAAAAAGTTAAAAATTGGAATAGATGGAAAACTTTGTAAAAAGCGATCAAAACGAAAGTAGAAATTTAGAAAGCAGAGGTAGATAATGTTTGCGAGAGAACGTCAGGAGAGTATTGCGAAACTGATCCAGGAGAAAGAATCGGTAACTGTAGTGGAGTTGAGTGAGCTGTACGACATTTCGGAGGTCACGATACGAAAAGATCTGGAAGAATTGCAGAGACAGAGACGGATCATCAGGACCCACGGAGGAGCGGTATCGATGTATAAACCGACTTCCGCCTTCAGTTTTCAGGATCTGTCCGTAAAATGTATAGAGGAAAAACAGAGGATCGCGAGGGTGGCTGCCGAGCTGATCGCGGACGGGGATTCGATCATGCTGGACGGTTCTACGACAGTTCAGGAGCTGGCGAAGCTGATCGTTGACAGTGAGAAGAGGGATCTGACGATCATCACCACCTCACTGAATACGGCGATGCTTTTTAAGGACAGGGACAGCGTGACGGTGATGCTGATAGGCGGACTTCTGAACTTTAAGATGAATACGACCGAGAGCGTAACCGCGGAAAAGCAGCTGAGAGAACTCTACGCGGATAAAAGCTTTGTAGGGATCAACGGAATTGACAGTGAATTTGGATTTTCCACGTTCAGCCCTTATGAGGCGGCGATCAAAAGATCTTTCGCCGATTCCGCCAGGGAGCCGTACCTGCTTGCCGATCACACCAAGTTCGACAAAAAATATATGGTGAAAGTGGCGGGGCTCGAGAAGAGTTATCGCGCCATAATCACAAACCGGAAACACGGGTGCGATTATTCCGAGTATGAGAGGAAGATCGACATCCTGTACGCGGAATGAGTTTTCCTACATAGGTTATATATGCCAAGGCATTTATAATAAAAACACTATCATTATAAGAGGAGGATCAGAAAATGAAGAAGAAAATTATTTCAACATTGCTTGCGGTTACATTGGTAGCGGCCATGTTGGCGGGCTGCGGAAGTGCCGGGCAAGAGCAGGCGAGCGCACCGGCAGAGGAAGCTCCGGCGGAAGAAGCTCCCGCGGAAGAGGAAGCTCCGGCGGAAGAGGAAGCTCCCGCAGAGACAGCGGAAGCAGGCGGGGATCTCGCTGATATCCAGTGGGGATTTATCGTAGGTTCCTTTGAGCATGTGTTCTACCAGAACGTAGCGGCAGGCATTGAGGCGGGCTGTAAAGAGCTTGGTCTTGACGAGAGCCAGTACAACATCACTGACTGTAATCTGGAAGCCGAGAAAGCGACCAACGCGATTGAAAACTTTACGGCAAACGGATGTAACAGTATCGCACTCGCATGTAATGACGCGGCAGGCTGCGTACCCGGAATCGATGCGGCAGCAGCAGCAGGCGTGAATATGTTTAACTTTGACTCCAAGGCAGCTGACCTGACAAACGTAATTTCTTTCGTGGGAACAGACAACTACCAGGGCGGCGTGATTGGCGCACAGGAGCTGATCCGTCTGACAGAAGAGGGAGACACAGTGGCGATCATCGGTAACCCGGAATCCGTTTCCACACAGGACCGCGAGCAGGGCTGTCTCGATACGCTTGAAAAGGAAGCTCCCGACAGAGTGGTTATCCACGGCAACAACTACGGCGGCGACGCGATCAAAGCGCAGGAAATCATGGAGACGATCCTGATCTCCAACCCGGAAGTAAAGGCGGTATTTACGGTTGGTGATCCGGCGGCTACAGGCGCTCTGGCAGCTATCAAAGCGGCAGGTTCCAGCTGTCTGATCATTGGTTTCGACGGAAACCCGGAAGCAAAGGAAGCTATGCTGGATGCGGAGAACGGAAAATATTGGGTATCTGAAGTGGCTCAGGATCCGGAAAACATCGGCAAAGGCATCGTGGAGCAGATGTACAAATACTACACAACAGGAGAAGTGGATGATCAGATCATCATGATCAACCCGTATGCATTCACAGCGGAAGACATCAAATAATATTGAAACGAATATGTTGACTTTCCTGAAAGGCTGAGCAGGTTCATTGCTTGCTTGGCCTTTTTCGAATAAGCAGGGCAGAAAGGAATAAAGATGGAACCACGCTTACAAGTAAAAAATATTTCCAAAGTTTTTCCGGGCGTGAAAGCGCTGAGCGACATCAGTATTGATTTTTATCCGGGGGAAGCCCATGCGCTTGTCGGTGAAAATGGGGCCGGAAAATCGACACTGATAAAAATTATCGCGGCTGTCTATACGGCCACGGAGGGAAAAGTGTATCTGGAGGGAAAAGAATGCAGTTTTTCTTCCCCTAAGGAAGCGCTGGATGCCGGAATTTCCGTTATTCAGCAGGAACTCAGTATTGCGCCGGATCTGACGGTTGCGGAAAATATATATCTCGGACGTGAACCGCACAGGGGTTTGAGGCTTGACAGAAAAAAGATGAATGCGGATACGCAGAATCTCTTGGATGACATGGACCTTCATATCAATGCAACGGCATACTGCAGGGATCTGACTGCGGCGGAGCAGCAAATGGTGGAGATTGCAAAAATCGTTTCCAGAAATTCAAAAGTGGTTGTTCTGGATGAACCGACCTCTTCCCTTTCGGAACACGAGATCAACGCATTGTTCCTGCAGATCAGAAAATTGAAAGAAAAAGGCGTTGCCTTAATTTATGTCACACATAGAATGAAAGAACTCTTTGAGATCTGTGAGAGAGTTACCATTTTCCGCGACGGATGTAAAGTCACGGAAAAGATGATCGAGGGAAGCACCGAACAGTCCATTGTGGCGGATATGATCGGACGTTCGGATCTGAAAAATTATTACAACAAGCATCCCCACAAAATAGGCGGGGAAGTGTTGAGGGTAGAAAAGCTGTGCCAGGGGAAAAAATTCCGGAATGTCTCCTTCACCCTGAAAAAAGGTGAAATCCTTGGATTTTACGGCCTGGTAGGAGCGGGACGCACGGAAGTCATGGAGGCGATCTTTGGCGCGACAAAGTTGGATTCCGGGAAGATATTCTTAAACGGGGAGGAAATACTGTTTTCCAAGCCCCAGGAAGCGATTCAAAAGAAGATAGGATTTGTTACGGAGGATAGAAGAAGAACCGGTTTATTACTGGAGAAAGCAATCACGGAAAACGTGGGGCTCCCGAGTCTGACGGCCCATGCAAGGCACGGACTCGTCAATTTTAAATGGGAGCAGGAAGTCACATCGGAATATAAAGAAAAACTCAGTATTAAGACGCCGGATATCAAGACGATCGTGGGAACGCTCTCGGGCGGGAATCAGCAGAAAGTCATTCTTGGGAAGTGGCTGGCGGCCAACTCGGAGATCCTGATTTTGGATGAACCCACAAGAGGCATCGATGTAAACGCAAAATCGGAATTTTATGCGCTGATGTATGACTTTGTGGAGAACGGCGGTTCTATCATCATGGTTTCCTCCGAAATGCCGGAAGTTATCGGTATTGCCGATCGTGTTTACATTATGCGGGAGGGATACATAAGCGGGGAATTGTCGGATGTGGAGCTTTCAGAGCAGACATTGATTCAGCATGCCAGCATTACATCTGATGCTGAGTAGATGAATTTTAAGTAAAAGGCGGGTATATATTATGGATAAAAAGAAGGCAAATCAGTTTTTCCAGGAAAACGTCGTTGTAGTGTTTCTGATTGCACTGTGTATTTTCTTCGGCGTTGCAAACAAAAATTTCTTTTCGAGTATCAATATTATCAATCTGACATCACAGATGTGTATTAACGCATTGCTGGCGTCGGGGCTGACCTATGTTATCATTCTCGGCGGTATTGATATTTCGGTGGGTTCTCAGATCGCGCTGGCCGGTGTTGCGGCGGCGACGATAGGCGTAAAATTTTTCCCGGATATGGGATACGGCACAGCGCTGCTTGTCCTGATCGGAACAGGTCTGATCATGGGATTGATCACAGGCCTTATCATCGGATTTTTCATCGCGTATCTGAACGTGGTGCCCATGATCTGTACGCTGGCCATGCTGTCTGTCCTGCGAGGAGTAGCTTACATTTTCACAGGAGGCGGACCGGTCACGGGACTTCCGACCACCTTTGCCTGTCTGGGGGCGAAGCGCCTCATTGTGACCGAGACTTTCCCGAACGGCATGATCCCCACAAACGTTATCTTTACGGTGATCGTGGTGCTTCTGATGCATCTGCTGCTGACAAAGACTGTGTACGGACGCCATGTGTTCGCGGTGGGCTCCAACAGAACAGTGGCTCATCTGGCGGGAATCAATGTGAAGAAAGTGATACTGATCGCCCATACGCTCTGCGCGATCACTGCCTGCATGGCGGGCGTAGTGACCTGCTCCAAGCTGCAGAACGGCCAGCCGAATACCGGTGAAGGTTACGAAATGTTCGCGATCGCGTCCACCGTACTGGGCGGAACATCTCTGGCAGGGGGAAAAGGTTCTGTGGCGAGAGCGATGTTCGGCGTTGCCATCATCGCGGTCATCAATAACGGTATGAACCTTTTAAATATTTCCGCATATTGGCAAAAGGTCGTCATCGGTGTTATTATTCTGTTAGCGGTTGCGCTCGACATGGCACAGCAGCAGAAGAAAAAAGCATAGAGACGGAGGAATGTGATATGTTAACAGATTTTGTGACAGGCTACCAGCATGTGGGGATACCGACCAACGATATGGCGGCGACGGAGAAATTTTATACTTCTCTCGGATTCCGGAAAATTTATGAGACCGAAAATAACGGAGCTGTTAAATTCTTTCAGTGTGGAGATATTCTGATCGAGACCTATGAAAAAGACGGTCAGGCGGCAGGACTCAGAGGAGCGATCGATCATATTGCCCTGGCGGTCAACGATATTGAGAAATGTTGTGCTGAGGCAAAAGAGGCCGGGTTTCGCATTGTGGAAGGACCGAATACCCTTCCGTTCTGGGAGAACGGCGTCAGGTATATCTGTATTCAGGGACCGAATATGGAGATCGTGGAATTTTTGCAGAAATTTTAGATGGAGAAGGGTGCGGGTATAGAATATGGCGGAAGTGATTTGTATGGGGGATATTCTGGTGGAGATCATGAGACCGGAAGCCGGGATTCCTCTGAACCAGGAGGGATATTTTCGGGGGCCTTTCCCCAGCGGAGCTCCGGCGATCTTTATTGACACGGTGGCAAAGATGGGCCATACCGCCGCGATCGTCGGCGGAGTCGGGGATGATGATTTCGGGCACTATACCATTGACCGGATGAAAGCCGACGGCGTGGACTGTCAGTTTGTGCATTTGAGCAATCGACTGTCCACGGGCTGCGCCTTTGTCACATATTTTGACGACGGATCCAGAAAATTTATTTTTCATATGGGGAACAGCGCGGCGGCGGAGGTGGATATTCCGGATATTTCCGACATGGACGATCTGAAATATTTTCATATTATGGGGACATCGCTGGCGGATAATCCCGAATTTGCGGACGGAATCGTGGAAATGATGCGCACTGCGGTAAAAAAAGGTGCAAAAGTCAGTTTTGACCCCAATTTGAGATTTGAACTGATCCGGGATCAGAGAGTTTATGAGATCATCGACGAGATCGTAAAAAATACCGCCGTTCTGCTTCCGGGCAGAGAGGAGCTTATGATCATCACGGGGCAGGATACGGTGGAGAAAGCCATAAAAAAGGCGTTCGAGAATCCGATTCTGGAGGTGCTGGCGCTGAAAAACGGCTCGAAGGGAAGTATTATTTATACAAGGGAAACATCTTTTGAGTCAAATATTTACAAGGTGGAAGCGGTGGATGCGACCGGCGCCGGAGACAGCTATGCGGGAGGTTTCATCGTGGGACTTTTGGAGGGACGCCCTCTGGAAGAATGCGCGAAGATGGCTGCGGCCTGCGGTGCGTTGAACTGTGCGGCATTTGGTCCCATGGAGGGAAAGATATCCCCTGAGATCGTCCAGGATATGATCAGGGAACGGGAAAGCGCGGAATAAAACAAAAAAACAGTATGGACAGGGCAGACCCTGTCCATATAGTTTTATGGAAACAGCGTATTTACAGCGGAAATTCACGCTCCGCCAGATCGATCAACAGCCCTCCGGCAAAGGCATCTCCCAGTCCCACAGCGGTTGGAGCTGAGACAAATTCCATATTCTTGCAGGGAAATTTTCCAATGGCATATTTTGACATGTTTACAGGTTTTTCATGGAAATATTAGGACTATTTGTATACTGAATAAATGAGGTAGCGAATATTTTGTATTGGCACCGGTCTCAAAAAAACGGCGTGATCACATCTTAGTTGTGGTGGACTTTCGGTTTTAATAAGGTTATAATATTATCAAAGTATTTTTTTCAGTTATTATCTCTTAGGTGATTGCGAAACAGGGTTGGTGTTTGATGTTCAGAAAAGGCAGACGCCGG
>CANRWP010000039.1 GCA_947643595.1 uncultured bacterium
TTCGTACACCACATCCAGATTGCCCGAGGACACCAGGTGCATGCTGTCCCGCAGATTGGTGATCTCTGAAGTGATTCTGGAGATCAGAAAGGCGATGGCGATGACCGACGCCAGGATAATAATGACCATCAGGATCCCCGTTATAAACGTCGTCCTGCGCAGGCTTCCCAGATAGAAATCTGTCGGCAGGGCCATCGTAAACGTCCATCCGATATTCGCCGCCTCGAACTTGTTGTAGATAAATCCTCTCTCCGGCTTTTCCACATCGATCAGTTCCTCTCCGCAGTTGGAAAAGATGATGGACTGATTCCGGTTTACCACCTGAAAATGACTCCCCTCCGGCAGATTTGCCGCAAAGATCTGCTCGATCACGCCATAGTCGAAATAGAGTACCGCATAACCGATCACATTTCTGTCTCTATCCAGAATCCCCCGCACCGCAGGCACCACATAATCGCTGGAGATCGTGGATTTACTTGCCTCCGCATGGATCGGATCCATCATAACCATCTTTGTCTTTAACGTCTCCTGATCCAGCTTGCAGATCTCCTCATAGAGCTCCCGCTGATTCTGCGCCAGATGAAACGTATCGAATATGCAGTCCTCATCCACCACGATCGTGATGCCCACAATATAGTACTTGTGTCCGTTCATACCGGCAATATAATCGTAAATGGTCCTCTTGTTCTCCAGATATTCCAGATTCCACTGTCCGTCGGGACGCCTCCCCAACCCCTTCAATTTCCGCACGGGATTGATAATATTCTTCTCATTCAGAGAGATCATCGTCAGCATATACGACGTATCCGTCAACATATAGTCAAACGCACTGTACGCATCCCGCATCGTGCTCTCCGAGATATCCGTCAGATACTGATCTGTCATTTTACTGCTCGCATGATACCAGATGCCGGTGATCAGAATCCCGCTCGCCACCACGACCGTCAGAACCACCAGTATCATTCTGTCTCTTATCTTCATAATTATTTTCCCCCATGTTATAGAGTATAACATCGGGAAAGCAATAATTTTATATAGAAATTTGACTTATACTCTGTTTTTTTGCGTTTTTCTTTCCATATGAAACAATGTCTGAATCTTTTTCCACTATACATATAAAGGAGGAACAGAGCATGAAAAAGAAGACACTGCTCATTTCGCTGACGTGCATCGCACTGCTCACAGGCATCACCGTCTTTTTTGCCGCAGGCGGCGGCAGAAGACTGCATCCCGGAAAACCGTTTGAAGACCTGAACGCATCCGACATCGCGTGGACGACAGTACAGCTGACGCCGCCAGATAAGACGATCCAGATCGTCGAGACGGACGAACTCGCCGCCCTTCTGAGAGATGTGGCCATCTATGAAAAAGATAATTCCTACAGAGATTACTGTGGGCAGGCAGCCACCTTTTCCCTGACGATGGCGGACGGCAGCTATACAAGGATCATGGCATACAACCCATTCCTCGTGATCGACGGCGTGGGGTACAGAACCGAATATGAGCCCTGTGAGTCCCTGAATCAATATGCCAACGAACTGCTGAATGACGAAAATTCTGTCTTTATATCTGAAGAGCCGCCCTCCCTGACCATCGTGAGCGACCAGACGGCCTGCGGAGCACTGCGCGGCACTTACTCGTGGCAGAAAAGAAATATCGACGGAACTGCCGCAATGACGGAGGCCGACACCCCGCACCCGCTCGACTGTAAAGATCTGCTGCCCCTGCTTGAGACAACAGAAGGGACGGCAACGCTGAGATTTTCATGGGAGCCCGGCGCCGTAAGCGTCCGATGCTGGAGCGATGAACACTGGGAGAACACCACCGCGGAGAGCGAAGATGTAGATGTCGACGAAAATGTGATGACTCTGAAACCGGGCGCTTATATCTATGAGATAACGGCCGAATGGAATACAAATAACGATTACGGCGGAACCGCAAGCTATTCGGCATACCTGAAAACCATTGAGTGAAATACTCTGCTGAAATAAACTTGCGGCTTTCCTGCATTTCCTGTATAGTATAGACAGTTATAAATATTATACAATCATCTTGCGTCACACAGGAAAGGAATAAACTCCATGTTCAGACTCTGGGGAAAAATTTTTAAAGATAACCATATGCTTCAGGATACCGTCGTAGAGAATGACGCCCCGGATACCAGAACGCACAAAATATTTTCCGCGCTGGAGGAGATATGTTATAAATTTGATCTGGGAAAACCGATCTGGCTCGAATCCAATGTGACGGAGTTCAAACGCCATAAAAAGACCCGGTTCTCTCAGGATAATTTTGTGGAGAGCGTTGATTTTGACTATCTGGAGATTCATATCATTGAGGAAGATTAAAAAACTGCAACTCTCTCAGTTTCTGAAAATGCTTCTCCGCTCAAAGCTTTCTTGGATTGCGCAGCAGGGCACCATACCACCCGGCACGGTGCCCCGCAACATACTTCACTATACTTTCACATTATTCCTCATATCCGTTCGGATTGCTGCTCTGCCATCTCCAGGAGTCCTCGCACATCTCTTTGATTCCTCTCTCGGCTACCCAGCCAAGTTCCGCCTTCGCCTTTGCCGCATCCGCGTAACAGGTCGCGATATCGCCGGCGCGCCTCGGTTTTATCTGGTAGGGGATCTTCACGCCGGTCGCCGCCTCAAAGTTTTTCACGATATCCAGCACGGAATACCCCTGTCCCGTTCCCAGATTGTAAACACAAAGTCCCGCCTTCTCCTCGATCTTCTTAAGCGCCTTCACATGTCCGATCGCCAGATCCACCACATGAATATAATCCCTGACGCCAGTGCCGTCGTGCGTATCGTAATCATTTCCGAAAATGCCCAGCTCTTTCAGCTTGCCCACCGCCACCTGCGTCACATAGGGCATCAGATTGTTCGGAATGCCGTTGGGATTCTCGCCGATGGTCCCGCTCTTGTGAGCTCCGATCGGGTTGAAATAGCGAAGCAGGATCACATTCCACTCGGGATCCGCCTTCTGGATATCCGTCAGCACCTGCTCCAGCATGGATTTCGTCCAACCGTAAGGATTGGTGCACTGGCCCTTCGGGCATTCCTCGGTGATAGGGATAAACGCGGGATCGCCGTATACAGTCGCGGAGGAAGAGAATATGATATTTTTGCAGTTATGTTTTCTCATCACATCCACCAGCGTCAAAGTTCCCGCGATATTATTCTGATAATACTCCCAGGGCTTCTGCACGGATTCTCCCACCGCTTTCAATCCCGCAAAATGGATACAGGACTCCAGTTTTTCTTTTTCAAAAATTTCCTCCAGCGCCTCCCGGTCCAGAATATCCGCCTTATAAAACTTCACCGGCTTGCCTGTGATCGTCTCCACCCTCTTCAGGGATTTCTCACTGGAGTTGGACAGATTGTCCACCACTACCACATCGTACCCCGCATTCTGCAGCTCCACCACTGTGTGGCTTCCGATATACCCCGCCCCGCCTGTCACTAAAATTGCCATAATCCATTTCCTCCTCTATTGATTTTTTATTATTTTATATTTACAACTCGATCCCATTTATCCTGCAAAGTTCTCTCGCCGTGTCCACGGAATCGATGCCCGTCATATTTTTGATCGGCGCAAACTCATACTCTCTTTTCACCTCATAGGGCAGACAGCTGTCCATCATATGCACCATATCCAGCACTAATGTTTCATATTTGTAGCCGTTGGGTTTGTCCGGTTCCACGAAATTGCCGTCGTCATCCATATGGGGAATCTTCTTCTCCACAATATGCAGCGGAAGCTCCCTGAAGATCGTCTGCTCCAACGCCTTCACCTGGAACAGGTAATTCAGGATCGCGCCGAAATTATAGGCCGGTTCTCCATTCTCATTTTTGGCGTGCATCAGCTCGTCCGTCAGATCGTAATACTCCACAATGGACGGCCTGCCGTCCTCCAGACACATGACTCCCACCTTCTCGTCCGGCGCATTTTTCTTCACCACCTTCGCCCCGCAGGAGCATCCCCTCGCGATCGTCGCGCCGACAAAGCAGGGATCCGCCATCCTCTGCAGCACATTGTCCACCGCGAACACATTCAGCCACTCGATCCCTCTGTTCTTCACGATCTCCAGGATCCTGCCGTTCGCCATGGAGGAGTACCAGCCGCCGTTTCCGTTGGGCGAATTGGCGATCTTGTCCGGACGCTCCATATACACTTTCCCCATGTAATCGGAAGCTGGCGCCATCTCCTGTCTGAAAAAATGGATATATCCGGGTTTATACCCGAAATAGTCGTGCTCCGCCAGAAATGCCACCGTTCTCTCGTGGTTCTTGTCGCTGGTCATGATGAACAGATGGATCCAGGCGTGCGCTTTCTGCACGACATCCAGCAGATTGGAGAGAATGCGCTCAAAAATATAGACCGGCTTTGTCAGGCCAATATCGTACATTCCCTTCGGTTCATTGGAACCCAGCCTCGTCCCCATGCCGCCCGCCAGAAGAACTGCTCCCACCTGTCCCTGTCGGATGGCCCGACAGCCAAGTTCCTCAAACCAGGCACGGCTTCTCTCTATCTCCGGCAGCTCCATGGCCGCAAGGGGCGTGATCACCCCTTTCCTCATCAGCTCATCTCTCTTTTCCAGATAGGAGAGCACCGTAAAATCCGTCAGCGCAATGTCCTCCAGCAGATTCTTTTTCTGGGTTTCGCTCAGAGAGTCATAATGTTCCAGGACATGAAGCTGTCCCACGGCCTCCAGTTTTTCATACGCCTTCCGGTATGTCATTCTCCATATACCTCTTCAATCAACTTCAATACATTTTCATACACTTCCGTTATCTCCGGCATCATCCCTACGGCCGCCTCGAAATCGTTGTCCTCCCCGCGCAGGTAATCGGTCTGTCTGCTGACAAGATCGTGCAGCTTTGAGAGCGCAAGGTTACCGGTAATTCCTTTCAGAGTGTGCGCCGCCTCAAAAGCTTTGTTCCACTCTTTTTCCTCTATCGATTTCACCAGCTTTTCATAGCTCGAATCCGCTTTAAATTTTTTTAAAAATTTGATCCACAGCTGCTCATTATTCATGAACCGCTGCATCGCTTCTTTCACATTTATACCGCCCTCTTCCAGTATACCTTTTCGTTCCCCTGCCATCTCCATATTTTTGATCCTTCTTTCCTTTATATTTTTTTCATCATATCATAATTTGTACCAGCTCTCAAGCAAAAATATACGCTCCGAATATCCATAATAACAATTTTTCTCAGGCATATTTTCTTTTCAAAAAACAGATACTTGATAGTGTAAATTGGAGCAAAAAAATTTACGCAAAAACGAAAAATGGAGGTGGACAACAATGGCAAATTTATCGGAACTGGAACTTCAGAATCTGAGACATCTGATCGGCGGCTACGATACGACAAAGTGCAAAATGCAGGACTACGCTTCCTCTACGCAGGACCCGCAGCTTCGGCAGTTCTTTGAACAGGGCGCAAAAGGAGCGCAGCAGAACAAAGAACAGCTCATGCAGTTTTTAAATTAATGTGAACAGTCAAGAAGGAGGTGTGCCCTATGCAGGACAAGGCAATGGTAAACGATACTCTCACCGGCATCAACGGTGAGCTTATAAGATTCGGGGAAATGATCCCCCAGACGGAGAACAGGGAACTGAAGCAGACTCTGAAACAGTTCAGAAACACCTGTGAGCAGTCACAGGAAGAGCTGTATCAGCTGGCCCGTGAGCGTTCTTATTATGTTCCCGCGGCGAAGGCGGATGAGGAACAGGTAAAACATGTGCGCAGTATCTTCTGCGGCTGCGGTATGCAGTAAACGTCTGTCTATTGATATCCCGGAAAAAACGGGCGCCTTCCGGGAAGCCTGTTTTCTCCGGGATTTTTTCAGGAATATCAAATTTTTGTTGCCCCCTGTCCTCCGGTATGGTATTATGTCATCGTATTGTATCTCGTAAAGAGAATAATAACAGGAGGAAACGTACCATGAAAAATGAAAAAACTTACGAACTGGTGCTCACGGCACTGTTCACCGCCATTATTGTCATAATGGCATTCACACCGCTGGGATATATCCCGCTTGTCGTCATCAACGCGACGATCATTCATATCCCGGTCATCCTGGGAGCGCTATTTTTAGGTCCAAAAAAAGGTGCATTTTTAGGATTTATATTCGGTTTGACAAGTTTCATCAACAACACATTCAAGGCGGCCACCGCCTCCGCGTTTGTTTTCTCACCGGTCCTCGCGGCTAATATTGCAGGTGTCTCCGGCATCTTTAAGAGCCTCTACATCTGCTTCATCCCGAGAATTTTAGTGGGAGTCATTCCCTATTTTGTTTACATCCTGATTCGCGGTCTGTTGAAGAGCGAACAGAAAGTATGGCGTGTTGTGGTGAATGCGGTCATATCCGTCATCTTCTTCTTTTCCATAAAGGCATTTATCGATAATCTGATGAGCGATGGAAGCGGCAGTATGCCCGGTCTTCTGGCCGGTGCGGCGGCGGCTGTTGCTCTGTTTGTAATACTGACGATGGTCTCCAGGAAGAAAACTTCCGCCAGCGTTGCCCTGGCTTACGCCGGGCTGACCGGAGCTTTTACCAACACTCTGTTTGTCATGAGCGGCATCTACATTTTATACAGAGATGCCTACGCGCAGGCCCTGGGAATCGCTGGAGATACCGTCATAGATGTGATCATGGGCATCGTCAGCTTTAACGGCATCGTGGAGGCAACTGTTGCCGCGATCCTGATCGCAGGTGTCGGCCTTGCCCTCATCCACGTAAAACCCGTAAAAGAACTGAAAACTCTCCCGCTTCCCCAAAAGGCGGTGCACTGAATACCCAAAAGCTCCATCTAATAACTGAGAAAGAGAGAAAATAAAAATGATTCTGGCGCTGGATATCGGAAACACCAATATAGTGATTGGGTGCATGGAAAACGAAAAATGCTGCTTTGTGGAGAGAGTATCCACAAACAGCTCCAAGACCGAACTGGAGTATGTGGTTGATTTCAAGACGCTGTTGGAGCTTTATCAGATTCCGATGAAGGACATCACAGGGTGCATCGTGGCCTCAGTGGTGCCCCCTCTCAACAATATCGTTATCTCGTCGCTGAAAAAACTTCTGCGGGTTCCTCCTCTTCTGGTGGGGCCCGGTGTGAAAACCGGATTAAATATCCTGATGGACAACCCGAGCCAGGTCGGCTCGGATCTGATCGTGGACGCCGTGGCAGGGCTCCACTATTACGGCGCTCCCATTATCATGATCGATATGGGAACCGCCACCACGGTCAGTGTGGTAGATCGGAATAAAAATTATATCGGCGGCATGATCCTGCCGGGTGTCCGCGTATCGCTTGACTCTCTGGTAAACCGCACCTCCCAGCTGCCGAGGATCAGTCTGGAACCTCCGAGAAAAATTATAGGGAAAAACACCATAGACTGCATGAAAAGCGGCATCATCATCGGACAGGCATCCTGTCTGGACGGCATAATCGAACACATCTGGGAGGAACTCGGGTACGAGACGAACGTTGTGGCCACCGGGGGACTGGCGGGATGCATCATCCCCTACTGTAAGAAAAAGATCGTCTATGACAATGAGCTCACTTTAAAAGGGCTTGACATCATCTATCGAAAAAACACCGAAAACCAAACGGCAGAAAGGCACGTAAAATGTTAGAGGGAAAACATATCATACTCGGAGTAACCGGCAGCATCGCCGCATATAAGATCGCTTCGCTCGCCAGTATGCTGAAAAAGCAAAAGGCACATGTCACCGTCATCATGACAAAAAACGCGACAAATTTCATCAACCCCATCACCTTCGAGGAGCTGACGGGCAACAAATGTCTCGTGGACACCTTTGACCGCAATTTTCAGCACAATGTGGAACATGTCTCCCTGGCCAGAACGGCCGATGTGTTTCTGATTGCCCCGGCCAGCGCCAATGTCATCGCAAAGGCGGCACACGGTATCGCCGACGATATGCTGACCACGACGTTTTTAGCCTGCGAGTGTCCGAAGATCGTCGCTCCCGCCATGAATACCAGAATGTACCGGAATCCTGTCACACAGGACAATATCCGGCTGCTGCGGCACTACGGAATGGAAGTAATTGATCCCGCCCGCGGCTATCTCGCCTGCGGCGATGTGGGCGACGGGAAAATGCCGGAGCCGAAACTTTTATTGGAGTATCTCGTCAAGGCTCTCTCCCCGAAAGATATGGCGGGCATAAAGCTCCTCGTGACGGCAGGTCCCACGCAGGAAGCGATCGATCCGGTGCGCTATATCAGCAACCACTCCACCGGGAAAATGGGGTACGCCATCGCCAGATCAGCCATGCTGCGCGGCGCCCAGGTGACGCTGGTGACCGGAAAGACTGATCTCACCCCTCCGATCCATGTGGATACGATAGCAATCACATCTGCCGCCGAGATGGCAGACGCCGTCAAAGAGCGGGCGGATGGGCAGGATATCATCATCAAGGCCGCCGCTGTGGCCGACTACCGTCCCAAATACACTTCGGATGAAAAACTCAAGAAAAAAGACGAGGAGATGAGCATCGCTCTGGAGCGCACGGAGGATATTCTGGGATTCCTCGGCGCCCACAAGAGAGAGGGCCAGTTTTTATGCGGTTTCTCCATGGAGACGGAAAACGTGGAAGAAAATTCCCGGGCGAAACTCCAAAAGAAAAATCTGGATCTCATTGTCGCCAACAACTTAAAACAGGCCGGCGCCGGCTTCGGCACCGACACCAATATTGTGACGCTCCTGTCAGAAAGGGCCGCCATAGAGCTTCCTGTTATGAGCAAGGAAGATGTGGCGGACCGGCTGTTGGACTATATTATGGAATCTTTCGTTTCACAGGAGAAACGGAAGTAAAACATGCTCATTACAAAGTTTTATCCAACCGCCTTGCCGCATCCTCTTTGACCAATTCCATCACCACCGCCATAAACGGAATGGCAAACAGCATTCCGAGAATACCAAAGAGCTTCCCGCCGACCAGCGCCGCAACCAGCGTGTAAAAAGGCGGGAGCCCCACGGATTTTCCGACAACCTTCGGATAAATGAACTGATTTTCTACAAACTGGACCACCAGATACACGATGGCACACCGGACCACCAGCCCAGGGTCATAGATCAGTGTGAGAAAAATACTGACCGCACAGGAGATGAATCCCCCGATATACGGAATGATCGCGCATACCGCGGTCAGCACGCCCACCAGGCTTCCGTAGGGCAATCGAAAGATCATAAACGCCGCGAACACCAGGATCCCCAGAATCACCGCCTCACAGCACTGCCCGGACAGGAAGTTCGCGAAGGACTCATAAAACATCCTGCAAAACCGTAATACATTCTCAGCCCATGCCGGTTTCAGGTAGGCGCGCACCAGTTTGTTCGCGTGTCTGCACACCCTCTCCCTGTCAAGCGCCATATAGATGGATATAATGATCGCGAAAGCTGTCGTTATCACAACGCTGACCGTGGACGAGACCGCAATCGCCACATTGGAAAACAGAGTATCCACCCCCTTGGTGATTCCCTGCATGATCCGGTCAAAATTGATATCGGAAAAAAACTCTTCCATCCAGTCGGCGTCTATCTGGCGGGCGTCCAGATATGCGATCCACTGCGGAATATCATGTTCGATCTGCGCGTACAGGCTTTGGGAGGAGCGCATGATCTCCGGTACAAGCAACGTCAGGACAAGCACCAGCACAGCCAGAATGCCCACCGCCGTCATAAAAAAACTTGCCATATGGATCATCTTGTCCGAGGGCCTGTTCTTCATCTTCCCGCCGAGCCTTCTGAGCCGCTTCTCAATTCCGTTCATCGGTACGTTGATAAACAGCGCCAGAATACTGCCCGCAAGGATCGGAAGCCCAAGCTCAAACATCCCTCCCAGAGCCCTCAACACAACCGAAAAATTCATCAGCGCGGCAAACAGGGCAACCCCCGCGGCTGTCACCAGCAAATACTGTTTTGTTCTGTTTTCCATATATATTGTCCTTTCCGTTCACTGTCCTCGATATATATTATAGACAATACTTATAAAAAACACAACTTCTTTAGTTTTCTATCGCCTTAAACGCCGCCCCCATTCACAATCTGAAAAAGCGCCGGATCACTCCAGCGCAAATTTTACAATATCCATTTTCACTTCCCCATCGGCAAAAAACGATATCCCGTCCGCCTCCGGCACGGTCTGTATCGTGGCACTCATGACCTGTTCCCCGTCATTGATAAAGACCTCCACACTGAACCGGTCCAGGATCATCCGCAGCTTCAGATGCCCATCCTTGCTGTTTATCCTGCTTCTTCTCTGGTGGACCACCGCCTTTCTGGAACCTGAAAACATCCGGTCGATCTTCAGAATACCTTCCAGAGGCTCGAAACTCACCGAAGTCTGATACCGGGCATTCTGGGCAAACCGAACTGCGAATTTCCGGTACAGCTTCTGTTCATCGGCGGAGCACACGGCAAGCTCGATATCCGCCCTTCTCCCCCGGATTCCCTCCAGGCTGATCGCATCCCTCACCAGGACTCCTCTGTATTCCACTCTGTCTCTTCTTCTCTCCTCCAACTCTCTGATGGGGTTCTGATACAGTCTGCCGTCCCTTATGGACAGCTCTCTGGGCAGACTCATCTGACCGAACCATTTATCCTCCGGGGTACGCACTGCACAGGTCTCCCAGTTCTGCATCCAGCCGATCAGCACCCTCCGCCCGTCCGGCGTCAGAATCGTCTGGGGCGCATAGAAATCGATCCCGTAATCTACGGCCTGGTCATACTGCTCCGTGAAGGTATCTGTCTCCTCGTCGTACTCCCCAATCAGGCATACCGTCCCATTTCCATTGTGATACTCCAGTTCCCTCGGCAACATATCCTGGGGCGAAACGATCAGAACGCCCTTTCCGTCCAACACAAAAAAGTCCGGACATTCCCACATTTTTCCAAATCGGTCGTTGTTCGCCGCAAACACCTTCCTATACTGCCAGCAAAGACCATCCTCGCTGGCGTAGAGCAGAACCTGACCGCTGCCGTCCGCCGGACGGCTTCCGATCAGCGCGCGGTATGTACCATCTTTCTTTCGCCACACCTTGGGATCCCGAAAATCAAATCTGCTGCTGCCCTCCGGAATATCCCTCTCATCCAACACCGGATTGTTCTCATATTTCTCATAGTCTGTTCCGTTCCCCATCGCAAGGCACTGTGTCTGTACCTCACAGATACCGCCGTTCTCCTGCTTTTCCCTGACAACACCGGTGTACATCAAAAGATGCCTTCCGTCCGGCAGTTCTATTGCGCTGCCGGAAAAGCATCCGTCTTTATCGTAAAGCTCATCCGGCGCAAGCGCCGCCGGAAGATACTCCCAGTGAAGCATATCCCTGCTCACCGCATGTCCCCAGTGCATCGATCCCCAGCAGGTGTCATAGGGGTTGTACTGGTAAAACAGATGATACTGCCCTTTATAACAGGAAAATCCGTTGGGGTCATTCATCCACCCGGTCCGCGCCGTCAAATGAAATGACGGCCGCTCCGTCTCCCGTATCCGTTTTTCCGATTCTTCCTCGAATTCTCTTGCCTCTCTCAACGCCTGACTTATCATAATGTCTCCATCCAATCAGCGTACTGCCGATTTGTCCTCTGATCTGTAATAAGAATCTATCTGAATCTTTTTCCGAAACACAGGGAAGTCCCTTAAAATCCTTCCTGCTTCTGTATTTCCTTCAACACCTTAGCGGAATTCCAGAGGCGCTTCTGCTCCTCCTCATCCAGCGAAACCGGGACCACGTGCTCCACGCCGTCTTCGCCGACGATAGCCGGCATACTCAGCACCACATCCGTCAGCCCGTACTCCCCATGCATCATACTGGAGATCGGCAGCACCGATTTCTCATCCCGCACGATCGCTTCGCAGATCCGCTTCACCGCCATGGCGATGCCGTAATAAGTCGCCTGTTTGCGCTCAATGATCTCATAAGCACTGTTCTTTACACGCTCCGCTATTTCCTCCATGGCCTCTTTCAGCTCTTTATTGCTGTCAATATCATTTCTGATCTTACAGAACTCTTTCAGAGGCACTCCGGAAACATTGGCGCTGCTCCAGGCAGCGATCTCACTGTCGCCGTGTTCTCCCACAATAAAGGCATGAACGCCTCTGCTGTCCACCTCCAGAAATTCGCCTATTTCGTACTTTAATCTCGCCGTATCCAACACCGTCCCCGAACCAATCACCCGGTTCTCCGGCAATCCGCTGATCTTTAACGCCGCATAGGTCAATATATCCACCGGATTGGATACGATCATAATAATTCCGGTCTTATTATATTTTGTCACTTCCGGCATAATACTTCTCAAGATTCCTATATTCTTGTGCACCAGATCAAGCCTCGTCTCCCCGGGTTTCTGATTAGCACCGGCCGTGACAATGACAATAGCCGCATCCGCAATATCTTCATATACGCCTGCCCATATTTTCATAGGACGGGCAAAGGAAATGCCATGGCCGATATCCATTGCCTCCCCTTCCGCTTTTTTCATGTCCACATCGATCAACACCATCTCCGAGAACAGACCGCTCTGCATCAGTGCGAACGCTATCGTTGAACCCACAAATCCGCAGCCGATCACTGCCACTTTTCGGCTGTCCACATAATGAACTTTATTCTTCATAAACTTCTCCTTCCAGTAATCTTATATCCAGTATGGCACATTTTCCAAAAAGTCATACCGTCTATTTCAGATATTTCTGAACCAAAAGCGCATGGATCGCCGGATTTCCACAGACCACGCTGCTCTTCATCGCACATCCCAGCTCTATGCCCTCAAAATCGGTCGCCTTTCCACCTGCTTCCGCCACCAGGAGCCTTCCCGCCGCGTAATCCCAGATGCTGAGCTTCCTCTCAAAAAAACCGTCGATCCTGCCCGCCGCGGTCTCCGCCATGTCTATCGCCGCGGAACCGCTCCTGCGAATGTCCTGGGAATCCATGAATACTCTGTATATCTTCCGAAAACTCTCCTCCCCGAACTTTTCCTTGTCATAAGGGGCCGTCCCGAAAGCAAACATGCATTCTTCCATCGTCTCCGCTCTGCTGACATGGATCCTTCTCCCGTTCAGACAGGCTCCTTTTCCCTTTTCCGCCCAGAACATCTCATCTGTGTAGGGCTGATAGACCACACCGAGCAGGGTCTGTCCGTTTTCCATCAGCGCCAGAGATATGCTGCTCCTCCTGTAATCGTGGATCAGGTTCGTCGTACCATCCACCGGATCCAGCACCCACACCAGACCGGAAAGATCTACCTCTTCGTTGCTCTTCTCCTCCCCCAGAAACTGTATTTCGGGATATTTTTCTCCCAGCTCCTTCTGGATAAAATCCTGTACCTTCCTATCCACTTCCGTCACATAGTCCGATGCGCCTTTCACCGTAATATGTCCGGCCGCCTCCCGGTTCTTTAAAAAAATTCCGGCCTTCAATACAATGCTTCTGGCCTGCTCAAGCTCTTCCATATCGTTCCTCCTGTTCTGATCAATCCTGATTATAATATGCTCACATCCCTATATATAAAATTCCGCCGCATATACTACCAGACACGCCCCGATTGCCACCCGGAACAGATTACCGTCCACATAGGCGATCAAAAGTGCCGCCGCAAAGCCTGCCCACGCCGAGATCCTGCTGCCCGTGGCGCTCAAAATGGCGGGAAATGTCATGACCGCCAGCGTCACATAGGGCACATAATATAAAAAAGAACGGATGAACGGACTTTTGATATCCTTCCGTATGAGCGTCATGGGCAGAGCTCTTATCACATACAGGGTAACCGCCGCCACAATCAAATACAGATATACATTCTGTGTCATTGCTCTCCTCCTTCCTCCTCTGTCTCCGCCTTTTCGTGTACTGGGAACTTCCACGCCGCAAAACCCGCGATCACGACCGTCAGTATAATGATCTTAAAGCCCTCCGAGATTTCCTTTGCCACCGGCAGAACCGAAAACAGATAACTTGCCAGCATGGAGGCTGCGACGATGCCGAAGATGATCCTGCTCTTTTTCGCCGGGGGAATGATGATTGCCATAAACATCCCGTACAGTGCCACGCCGAGCGAGCGCCCGATCCGATCCGGCAGAGCTGTCCCGAGCAGGGCTCCCAGAAAAGTCCCTGCGGTCCACCCGGGGCCCGCCACAGACGCGGCGCCATAATTATAAAAGGGATTCAGCTTTCCCTCCACCGCCGAAGCGATGCCGAATATCTCGTCCGTAATATAGTGGGAGACTGCCATCCGGTGTCCCATCTTCATCTCCGGTCCGGCTTTTTGGGACAGTGCGCAGGACATCAGCAGATACCGCAGATTGACGATCAGCGTCGTCATGACCATCTCCAGATAGCCCGTCCCGGAGGCGATCACCGTCATCGCCGCGTACTGCCCCGCCGAAGCGTGCAGCAGCATGGACGAGACCGCCGCCTGCACCGGCGTCATCCCTATATTTTTCGCCGTGATCCCCAGAGTAAACGCCACCGCAAAATATCCCATAGCGATCGGGATCCCGTCCCGCAGTCCCTTTTTATACCAGAATCCGTTTCCTCTTTGTTCTTCTGCACTCATTGTCTCACCCATTTCCCCGTGCGGTATTCCGCGAAAGAAATCAGATAATTCGCGATCCATCCGATGGGCACCACGATCCAGACAACCTCCACACCGAATCTCGGTGCAAAGAGCATGGACGCAAACACCCGGATCCCCAGATTCACCATGTTTGCCACCGTGAACATCACCATATCACCGGCACCGCGCAGCAAGCCGTCCGTGATCATCTTCATCCCGATAAACACAAAGAACCAGCCGATAAACTGCAGATAACCCGCCCCGGTCTGATATGCCGCGGCAGAGGCATCCTCCCCCAGAAACAGCAGCACTAACGGCCGGTAGGTCAATTCCACGATCAGACACAGGATCACCGCGAAACCTGCCACGATCCCGTAACCTGTGCGGTATCCCTGTCTCACCCGATCAAGTTTTCCCGCCCCGATATTCTGCGCCGTATAAGAACTCATCACATTTCCCATCGCCGACATCGGCACAATACAGATACTCTCCACCCGCATCGTGGCGGAAAATCCCGCCAGTACCTGCGCGCCGAAGCTGTTGACCACCGACTGCACCAACATCATCCCGATGGAGATCGTGGACTGCTGTAAAATGGACGGGAGCGCCACCCGGGCCATGCTGATGCACTCTGTCTTGTCAAACAACGGCAGCCTCTCCTCCACCCTGTAGCCTCTCAGCTCCTTAAGCAGTATCATAAAGGAACACACCGCTGAGATGCCCTGCGCGATCAGTGTCGCCCACGCCACACCGGCAACCCCCATCGTCAATTCTTTCACAAAGAAGATATCCAGCGCGATGTTGAATAACGAGGAGAAGATCAACAGATATAACGGTATCTGGGACTTCCCCAGCGCGTTGAACATGGCGGATAAAATATTATACATAAACAGAAACGGAAGTCCCAGAAAATAGATATTCAGATAGACCGTGGCGTCCCCCAGCACGTCGGCAGGCGTGTTGAGTGCCATCATGATCTGCTTTCCAAGCAAAAGCCCGATGCCGCCCAGCACAAGGCTTGTCACGAGAAAGACTGTCAACGCCGTGCGGATGGACAGCTTCATCTTCCGGTAATCTCTCGCGCCAAAATAGCGGCTCGTGATCACCGATGCTCCCACGCCGCCGCCGATGGCTATCGAAATGAACACTGTCGTCAGGGCGTAGGACGCCCCTACCGCCGCCAGCGCATTCTCGCTGACAAAACGCCCCACCACGATAGAGTCCACCATGGTATAAAACTGCTGAAACAAATTGCCGATGATCATCGGCATCGCAAACAGAAGAAGCGCTTTCCAGGGCTTTTCTGTGATCAGGTATTCCTTTTTCAAGACATACCGCTCCTTTCTCTGCCGTATCCACTCTATTTTATACTCACAGGCAGAAAAAGGCAATGTCGATTTTATTTCTTTTCTCTATATCCACTCTAAAGCCCAGGCGGCAAGCTCCTTTCCGGACACATCCGCTGAAAATCGTTTTCCGGCCATCACCTCCGCCCCGGAGGACAAAGCCTGCATATTTTTAGCAGAATCCCCCAACTGGCTTCCGCCGAATGTGACAAACGGAACCACTGTCTTTCCTCTGAAATTATAGGCTTCCATAAAGGTATCTATTATAGAAGACTCCCTGTACCACCAAACGGGAAATCCCACAAATACCACATCATACTGGTCCATATCCTCCACTCTGGAACGGATCGCCGGTCGGCTCTCCCTGTCGTTCATTTCGACAGAACTCCTGCTCGCCTTATCCCTCCTGTCGAGATCCCCCTCCGTATACGGTGTCTCCGGTTCTATTTCAAATAACACGGCTCCGGTCTCCTCCGCCAGCCTCTCCGCCATCTTCGCGGTCACTCCACTTGCAGTGAAATACACTACCGAAGCTTTGCTCATTACTAAAATCCTCCTGTTCGTTTTCATTGGCTTTTTGTATTAAACTTCTTATAATAAGTTTAATCATACAACTTAAAGTATACTTTAAGTCAAGACTTTTTTCATTTTTACAGGAGATTTATCATGTTGTACACAGTCGGTGAAATGGCAAAGATACTGAACATCCCCCCTCTACGCTCCGCTATTACGATAAGGAAGAGCTTCTCTCTTTTGTGGAACGCTCAAGCGGCGGCATCCGCATGTTTACGGACAAGGACCACGAGTGGCTTAAAGCCGTCGAATGCCTGAAGCAATCTGGACTGTCCATCAGAGAAATCCGGAAGTTCACAGCCATGGCAATGCAGGGGGACAAAGACTCTCCCGCAAAACGGCTCGCGCTGTTTCAGGCAAGACGGGACGCTGTCAAAAAACAGATGAATGATATGCGGCAAACTCTTGATATCTTAGAGTTCAAATGCTGGTACTATGAGCAGGCGATACAGGACGGCACGGAGGAAAGGGTCCGCTCCCTGTCTCCCGATGAATTTCCCGAGCAGTACAGAAACATACGAGAAAAAATGAAGACGGTTCGTCCGGGTTGAGAAAAAGCGTCATACGGTCATGACTATTTTTTTCCTGTTACGCCCCTTTTTCAACCTCTTGTGCAAAAGCTGTTTACAGTTCTCCTATTTTCGCTATACTGAAATGGTAGACCAGAAAAAACCGGGGAATCGCGATGAAAGTGAAGATAGAAATAGAAGATGGACTGCCGGAAGATGAAGTCGTCATCCGATGTGCCCATCTGAACGACGAGATCGTCAGTCTTCAAAACTACATAGCCGGGCAGAACAATGCAAACCGCCATCTGGCGCTGCGAAACGGTGAGACAGACTACTATATTCCCGTAAATGAGATCTATTTCTTTGAAACGGAAGGGCGGGAAGTGCGGGCCCATACCGCGGACAGAATTTTTGTCTGCCCCTACAAACTCTACGAACTGGAAGATCTGCTGCCCGGCGGTTTTATGAGGATCTCCAAATCTTCCATCGTAAATCTGGACTACATCTACTCCATCACCAGAAACCTCTCCGCCTCAAGCATCGTGGAATTCAGCGGAAGCAATAAGCGGGCGCTGGTGAGCCGGGCGTACTACAAAGCGCTAGTGGAGCGCCTTCATGAGAGGAAGTTTAAGTCATGCAGAGAAGAACCATCTTCTCCTGCACATAAAAGCTAGCGGAGGCAAACAGACATGAAAAGAAAACAGTTCAAAAAAATATTCTGGGGCGTTTTGTTCCTGCTCGGAGCGGCGGCCCTGCTGCTCGGCAGATTGGGATACCTGGAGGACCTTAACTTCTGGTCCGTCTTTTTCTCCATCGTTCTGATCGGGCTTTTTGCGGACGGCATCCTGAACAGATCCTTCGGGGAGATCCTGTTTTCACTGGCAGGCCTCGTCATCCTGAACGATGAGATACTCCGTCTGGAGGCGATCACCCCCTGGCCCGTTCTTGGCGCGGCTCTGCTCGGCACCATCGGTCTGAACATCATTTTTCCCAGGCGCTTAAAATACAAAAATCACCAGACTCCTCCTTATCCCCCGAAGGCCGGCCATCCCGGTCAAAACGCGCAGGAATTTGTGAGCGGCGAGGATATCCGTTGCAGCTCCTCCTTCGGCTATTCCGTAAAATATATCACCGGCCGCGATATCAGCCGGATCTTTCTGGAGAGCTCTTTCGGGAATCTGGAGGTATATTTCAACGATGCCTCGCTGAAAAACAACCGGGCGGACATCTTTGTGGACTGCTCCTTCGGCAATATGGAACTCTTCGTCCCCGCCGGCTGGAACGTAGTGATCAACGTCCAGCGCTCCTTCGGCAGTATAGAGGAATCGGGCTTCGGCAATCCAAACGGTGGAAACTCTCTGTTTCTGGAGGGATCAGTCTCCTTCGGGCATGTGGAAATCCATCATATTTAAGATGACCACGGCATAACTCCGTTCCATTTTTTTCAACGTACTGACTCAATAAAAATATCAGCCGCAGACTATTATAACACTTCCCTGGCTATATCCACCGACGCCTTCGCATCCTTCGCGTAATAGTCCGCACCGATCTCCATCGCGTAGCTCTCCGTCAGCACGGCTCCGCCCACGAAAATTTTGCAGGGATGGCCGCTCTCGCGCAGGGCAACGATGGTCTTCCGCATAGAGGAAACAGTCGTCGTCATCAACGCGGAAAGCCCTATCAGGGAGACATTCTCCCTGATAACCGCCGCAACCACAGTCTCCACCGGAACATCGCGCCCCAGATCGATCACCTGATAGCCATAGTTTTCCAACACAACGCGGACAATATTTTTTCCGATATCGTGAATATCCCCCTCCACCGTCGCCATAACGATTTTTCCTTTGGAGAGGTTTTCCCCGCCTCTGCCGGCGATTCTTGTCTTGATCAGATCAAAGCCCGCACAGGCGGCGTTCGCCGCATTGATCAGCTGCGGCAGGAAAATCTGCTGCTTCTCATATTTTTCTCCCACGACATCCAACGCCGGTATCAGTTTCTGATTAATCATATCCAACTCGGACATGGTTTCCAGATACTTCTCCGTCAAATTCGCCACTTCCTGTTTCAGCCCTTTTAAAACCGCCGTTTCTATCGTCATCTCTGCTGACATTGCAGGAACCGGCACCGCCTTCGCCGAAGCTTCGCCCGCAAACCGCTCGATATACGCCGCGCAGTCCGCATCTTCACCTGACAGAGCACGGTGAGAAAAGATCACATCCATGATCTCCTTCTGATTCGGATTGACGATCGGAAAGTCCAGCCCGCAACACATCGCCTGTGCCAGAAAACCCGCCGTGATGCGGATCCGCTCCGGCAGTCCGAATGAGATATTGCTGACGCCAAGCACACAGTGCAATTCCATCTCTTCATGGATATAGCGCACTGCTCTCAAGGTCTCCGCCGCCTGCCTCTGCTGGGCGGATATGGTCAGGGTGAGAGCATCGATCAGCACATCCTCCCCGGGGATCCCGAAACCCTCCGCCGCTTTCACAATACGCTTCGCGATCTCGATCCTGGCCTCCGCAGTCTCCGGGATGCCGTTCTTGTCCATCGTCAGCCCTACCACCGCCGCACCATACTTTTTCACGATCGGCAGCACTTTCTCCAGCACTTCCGGCTCCCCGTTCACGGAGTTGACGATAGCCCTTCCGCTACAGGCCCGAAGTCCCGCCTCGATCGCCTCCGGATCGGAGGAATCAATCTGCAGCGGCAGAGACACCACGCTCTGCACTGCCTTGACCACTCTGGTCATCATCTCCGCCTCTTCGATCCCCGGCAGCCCTACGTTGATATCCAGAATATCGGCCCCGGCATCCGCCTGCTCGATGGCGCGTTCCATGATATAGTTCATATCCCCTTCGCGCAGTGCCTGCTGGAACCGCTTTTTTCCGGTCGGATTGATTCGCTCCCCGATCACAAGGATCCGCCCGGAACCCTGAATGTCTCCAAACTCCGCAACCTGCCCCGCTGAACAGACGCCGCGTCGAAGACTGAACCCATCAACTGCCGTATGTTCGGTCTCATCTTCTTCCATTCGCTCTTCCTTCGCCAGACAATCCACCAGCGCCCTGATAAAATCAGGATTCGTTCCACAGCAGCCGCCGAAGATCGAAGCCCCCAGCCCCGGGAACACTGCCATAGCTTTCCCGAATTCCTCCGGACCCATGCTGTACTTCCCCGTCGCCGGATCCGGCAGCCCGGCGTTTGGCTTCACAATGATCGGCAGATCCGTCCAACTCCTCAGTTCTCTCACCAGAGGTACAATCTCTTCTGGTCCGAGAGAACAGTTGATGCCCATCGCATCTACGGAAAGCCCCGCCAGCGTCAGTGCCATCGCCGCCACCGTGGTCCCGGTAAAGGTGCGCCCGGAAGCCTCAAAGCTCATGGTCGTCCAGACCGGCAGATCACTATTCTCCTTCGCCGCCAGAACCGCCGCCTTCACCTCATACAGATCGGTCATCGTCTCGAATATGATCAGATCCGCACCGCAGGCCGCGCCCTTTCTCACAACCTCTGCATAGATCTCATATGCCTTTTCAAACGAAAGCATCCCGAGAGGTTCAAGCAGCTCCCCGATCGGCCCCACATCAAGCGCTACCTTTGCCTTCCCTGCCGCTGCGCGCTTCGCGATGGCAATATTAGCGGAGATGACCTCCTCCACCGTACAGCCTGTCCCCGCCAGCTTATGGGCATTGGTGCCAAACGTGTTGGCGTACAACACCTGAGCTCCCGCCTCCACATAGCTGTGCTGGATCCGCTCCACCACATCCGGATGCTTCACGCCGAAAACATCCGGTCTCTCTCCCAGCCCCATACCCGCCGCCTGCAACATGGTGCCCATTCCGCCGTCCAGTATTATCATTCTGTCCATCATGATCTCTCCTGTTTACTGTCTTCCCTTATCTGTTCAAAAACCATATCCTGATCATACTCCGGTGCAAACTTTTCCGCTGCGCGATAGATCGGCTCAATTACAGAGATCTCTTCCTCCAGATCTTCTACGATTTCCTCCAGAGATTTCTGCCTTTTTCTTTTCCTGCAGACAAGAGAGACTAACTGGTACAGTTCTCCGGCAGCTCTCCCGGCTTCCATTCCGGCTTCCATTCCGGCTTCCATCCCGGCCTCCATTCCGGCTTCCATCGCCTTCTTGGTTGCCTTATTCAGTCTCTCCATCTCCCTCAAATATGTGATCATATACCTTACCGTCACCTCCGGATCCTTTTTTACCTTCACTACCATCTTATGCAGCTTTCGCAAATCCTCATTCACTGCATTCTCATAGGTTGTCGCTTCCATATAGTGCAAAAGCTGTCTCAACGCCTCGCTCGGCACTCCCTTTGTTCCCTTCGTGTACAAGAACAATGTCCCCGCCCCGTCCTCATAAGACATATCCGGTTCTTCCACGCAGTGATTCTTTATCGTATACACCATGCGGCCCAAACCAAAGGGATCATAGGGTACAATCATAATAATCACTACATTTCTCAATTTGTCGTAGTCCACCCCTGATTCGAGGCTCCTCGCCGCGAGCTTTCCGTGATAAAAGCGTATCCTGCGGGGCAGTGCTTTTCTGTCTGCATTGCCTTCCGTCTGGTCCGGTTCAATATCATAGACCGTGACATCCTCCCCGTCACCTTCCTCCACCTCCGGTTCCAGACACACATCCAACCTTGCACCGTGCAGATCTGTGTCCGCCCCGTAGAGCACTTTCTGTGCAGTGACGGACAGATTCTTAAAGTTCCTGCCGAATATGATCCGTAGCAGTTCCTTCACAAACTGCTCCCGAATCTCCGGGTAACTCACCATTGTCCCGAACAGAAAATCATCCAGCAGGTTCATCTCCGCCAGCCGTTTTCTGGCAGCTTTCTTCTTTTCTTCAGTCTCTTTTTCTTTCATACAGTTCTCCTTTCGTATGTGGCGGAAAGAAGAGCCTGTATGACAACTATAAATAGAACTCTCTGTACCTTCATTCTCTGCGATCCACCATATTTATTTGGAAGGTTCTCCTTCCGTGGAAGTCTCCGCTTCCATATCTCATAAACAGGGATCGTCAACCGAAACGGTTTAGAAATTCTATCAGATGTTCCCCAGATATGTGTTACTATTATAGCAGGTAATTTTACTCGACGTCAACAAAAAATTGACGCAGAAATATGGCATAGACAACAAAAAACTACTGACAACTCTTCCCTTCCTTCCGATACATACAACTCCGAAACAAACTGCAGCTCTCACACCCTCTCTTACGCAGCGCCTTCGGCTCATCGGAGATGCCCAGAATGGCGGTCACCGACTTTCCCGGTATCATCAACAGAGACGGGCTCAGCAAAAGCCCTATCTTCCGCCCCGTATCTAACGCCGCGCACAGCTGTCTCTGTGAGAAAAGTGGCAGATCCCCGTAACCCGGACTGAACCGGTCTGTCAGATATTTCCCCTCTTCCTCAACCTCTCCGCGCAGGTCAAACTCAAAATTGTCCGCCACATTTTCAATCGCCGTGCTGGCGCAGGCGTCCATAATCACCGCGTCCGCCATATTGCTCACGCTGCTCTTTGCGAGAAGCCGTTCGATCCCCTGTCCCAATGTCACCGCCATCAGCACCGCCTCCGAACACCCCTCGAGAAGCTCCCGGATATCCTTTCCCTCCAGATGCAGCGCAGAAAAAAGCTCTCCGTCCACAGGCAAACGTCTCCAGACAAGCCGCGGCTGCGCCGCCGTGACCACTTCCCGTTCGCAGCGTTCTATCTGCTTCCGTATCTCTGCAGGATACTCCTGTCCCCGGTAGCCAAGATAAAGCAATATCTCATTTTCATTCAACTCCGTCAGTCTCGCCTTCATATCTTCCTGCACCGCCCCATTCGCAGCTTCGTCACGCATCAGGACATTCCACTCATCGATACATATCCCTTTCCGAATACTTATACGCCATTCTACCACAAACCATCCCCCCAATCAACCAGCCGCACTTTCCTATAGAATAAAAAACAGACAGACCCTGTTAAGAGTCTGTCTGCCCGCCAGTTTCCCGGCATTTGTATAAGGATAAAAGTTATAAAGTGGATAACCTCTTTAAATGGATCTGTACGGAGACATCATCGCCCTTGATCTCGGGGAGCAGAATGCCTCCCGTCATAAGCGCCGTTCCCGAGTATATCTCTTCTTCCCCTTCCACCCGATATTTTTCATTCTCCAAAAGGCCGGTAAGCCGGATTCTTTTTCGCAACGCGTTGGGCTCCGCCCGATAGACCACACCCTGTACCAGCGCTTCTGATCCGTCTTCCGCCACAAACTCCCACGCCGACAAACTGTCCCGCCCAGGCTCGCACAGCCTGTAATAAAGACCGTTATAGATCAGCTTCTGATACTTCTTATAGGTTTTCACCTGTTCGGTAACTTCTTTCTTCTCTTCTTCATTCAGCTTATTTAAATCCAGTTCATAGCCAAAGCTGCCCGCCATCGCCACCGTACCTCTCGTACGGATGGAAGTCACCCTGCCTGTCTGATGGTTCGGCACTGCCGAGACATGGGAGCCTACCGTAGAGATCGGATAGAAGAAGCTTGTGCCATACTGGATCACCGTCCTCTCATGGGCGTCCGTATCGTCGCTGCACCATATCTGCGGGCAGTAATAGAGCATCCCCGCATCGAACCTTCCGCCTCCTCCGCAGCAGCCCTCAAACAGGACATCCGAAAACTCTCCGGTCAGCCGCTCCAGCAGCGCATAGAGCCCCAGTATGTACCGGTGAGGCAGCTCCAGCTGACGTTTTTCAGGGAGCGTGGGAGTATACCAGTCACAGATACTCCTGTTGACATCCCACTTGACATACTCAATATTATTCTCCCGCAGGATCTTGCTGATTACCTGATAAATATACTCGATCACCTGGGGATTTGCCATATCCAGAGCAAGCTGGTACCTGCTCCGCATGGGATTTCTGCCCGGTATGCGGATCGCCCACTCGGGATGAGTGCGGAACAGTTCACTGTCCTCGGAGACCATCTCCGGTTCCATCCAGATGCCGAACTTCATTCCGAGGCCGTTGATCCTCCCGATCAGCTTGTTGAGACCGCCCTGCAGCTTTTTCTCATTGACGACCCAGTCGCCCAGCCCCGATATATCCGAATCCCGCTTTCCAAACCATCCGTCATCCAGCACCATCATATCGATGCCGAGCTCCGACGCCTGTTTTGCTATCTCTTCTATCTTTGTATCATTAAAGTCAAAATAGGTCGCCTCCCAGTTGTTGATCAGCACGGGCCTCTCGGAAAGCTTATATTTGCCCCTGCATACATTGTTGCGGATCACATGATGGAAGCGGTGGGACAATTCCGCAAACCCTTTTTCCGAGCACGACAGGATCACCTCCGGCGCGTAAAAACTGTCTCCCCCTTCGAGGTGCCACGCAAAAGTATCCGGTTGGATCCCCATAACAAGTCTCACCTGATCGAGCTGATCTCTCTCTATCTGCGTCTGGAAGCCACCGCTGTACATCAGCGCCGCCCCCACACAAAATCCGAACTTTTCCGATGCGCCCTTTTCACACAGGAGTACCGTCGGATTCTGCTGGTGACTGGACATGCCCCTTCCGCTGCTGCTCTCCTGGATGCCGTGGACAAGCGCCGCCCGCTCTGTCTGTCTCTCCTTTGTGTGTCTGCCGTGGAAATGGATCCACTCCCACTCCCCGTAAGGAATATCCATGCACAGGCTGTGCACCCTGTTTAAGATCACAGGAGTCTTACCCTGATTTTGCACGACAACGCTTCTCGTGATGACGTCTTCCTCCTCCAGCACGCCGTACTTTAAGATCACCCTCACGTCCGTCGCCGTATCTTTCAAAACAATTTCAAGCGTCTCCGCCTTATCGTCCGCCGCGTACACCGCAGGCAGTCCGGGAATCCGGTATTTCCCTTTTAAAATGTGATATTCCTGAAACCGCAGGTCCAGCGCGCAGCTCCCGTTTTCGTGGGTGACGGAGATTGCCGGAACGCGGAAATCTCCTACGCCGCCGGAAGCGTACTCTAACGGGAGCGTATCCAGAGAATAAGTTCTCCGGTTTTCCGCCTCGTAGATGTTACCTGAAAATCCCACGTCCGGATAATCCAGAAGATAATCCATCACGCAGTCCGTTTTCCCCCCATACCACAGATGATTCAATACACCGAAATCGTCTACCTTCATCTGGTAAAGGGTATTCGCTGTCTCAATATGAAATACACCATGTTTCGCCGTTATTGCCATATTAAAACTTCCCTCCACTGTCTGTTTCTATTTCTATTGGCGTTGATCCCCCGCTGTCACAACGAGGGATCAACTTATCATGTCTTAAATTATAGCATACTTTTCCCAATTTTTAACCCGCAGATAGCAGAAAGATTCTATAATTATCCTTTCACCGCACCGTTTGCCACACCGTTTAAGATCTGCTTCTGGCATACGATATAGAACAGAAGGATCGGAATCAACGCCAGAATATAGGACGCAAATGCCAGGTTGTAGTTTGTACCGAACTGCGTCTGGAAATTGAGCTGTGCCAGAGGCAGTGTGTTGATGCCTGTACCTGACATGATAACAAGGGGTGTCATCACATCGTTCCATGTACCCAGAGCCGTCAGGATCGCAACCGTCGCATGCATCGGCGACATCATCGGGAAGATGACCTTCCAGTAGGTGGTCCATGTGGTAGCTCCGTCTATGTACGCCGCCTCTTCCAGCGCCAACGGTATATTTTTTAAATATCCCGTGTAGAGCATCACGTTCATCGGCATATAGAACACCACATACAGCAGGATCACGCCGAGCCTGTTGCCGAGTCCCATCTGCGCCGTCTGCTTTACCAGAGGCATCATCAGGATGGCGAAAGGCACAAACATACCGCTCACGATGTAGAAATAGATCAGCTTAAAGCTTTTTCTCTCCGCCATGCCTCTTCCGATCGCATACCCCGCAACGGAGTGGATGACGATCGCGATGACGATCGTTGCGATTGTGATCAGAAGGCTGTTGCCGAGGGAGCGCCAGAAGTCTGTCACTTCCATCGCCTGCCTGAAATTGTCAAAGCTCCATGTGGACGGGAACGCAAGCGCCCCTGCCACATCGTTTGTCATTTCGCTGGGCTGCTTGAAAGCTATGATAAATGCCATATATAAGGGAAAGAATACGGTTATGGTGCCTAAAATCAGGACGAACGTCAGCACCCAGTTTGTTCTTTTTTCTTCCTTCATTATAACTGTTCCTCCTTCTTATTCATTATCGTCAGCTGAGCCACGGTGATGCCTACTATCACAAAGAAGAATATCACTGCGTTCGCGCTCTGGAAACCGAACTGTCCGCCGTCCATGCCGTTTCTGTAGATCAGGTAGGAAATAGACTCCGTGCTCTGCGCAGGACCGCCCTTTGTCAGGGACATGATCTGGTCAAACACCATCAACAGGTTCTTTGTGCTGAGCACGAGGTTGATCGTCAGGAAAGGAACCACAAGCGGCAGCGTCACTTTCCAGAATTCCTGCCATTTCGTCGCGCCGTCCAGATTACTTGCCTCGTATACATCCTCAGGCACCGTCTGAAGGCCGGATATGTATATAATCGTGTTCGTCGCCACCGCCTGCCATACGCCGACGATCAGAACGCCGATCCATGCGTATTTCTCACTCGCCAGAATACTGTTCTGGATCCAGCTGATATTCAGCGCGTTGCCCACAGCCGGAACAATGTAGGTGAAGAAAAAGCTGAAGATATAACCGATAACGAGCCCCCCCAGAATGTTCGGTACAAAGTAGATACCTCTGAGCGCACTCTTAAAGCGGATGCGGTTATTTAAACCCAGCGCCATGATCAGGCTCAGTATGTTGACAAGCACCGTACCCACCAGCGCGTATTTGAAGGTAAACAGGTAACTCTTGCCTACCCTGAGATCCGTAAACAGATCTTTATAGTTCCTGAATCCGACATAGTCATAATCACCGTAGCCGCGGTAATTGGTAAAACTGTACATAAAGCCCTTCAGCATGGGCAGTGTATTAAAGGTGAAGAACAATAAAACTACCGGTATCGTAATTGCCCAGAATGTTTTTTCCCGGGTGGTCATTTTACTTTTCATGGCAAAACCCCTTTCCTTTCTTTTTTAGTGTTCTTTCTGATACTGCTGCACTTTCCAGATCAGATCCCTGTTATATCTGATCCAGTCAGAGTCAAACCGTGCCAGGAAAGTATCGATCGCCTCGTCGCTCTCATCCAACAGGAACGTCTGAATCATAGCGTCCACGCTCATCTCGCTTGGATAGTGGTGATCCTGATAATCTGTCATCCTGCCTGCTTCTATGTATGCTCTCATGCCTTCGAGCTCGGCGGGAAGTTCAAAATCTCCTTCCTTGCAGGCGATACCGCCCTGGTCTTCCAGATAAATATTGATCGTCTCATCCTCGTAGAGGAACCGCAGCACCTCATACACAGCTTCTTTATTTTGGGTCTCTTTCATCACACAGAAGTGAAGATCAACACCAGAGTTCAGCACATTGTCCGCCTCCGATTCATTTGCCGGAAATGTGAAAGAATCGATATTGATATCAGGATTTACCGATTTAATCTGAGGGATCGCGTAGTTACCGATCGTGTACATTGCGGATTCTCCTCTCGCAAAAGCGGTACAGGCGTCGTTGTAACCGTAAGCATAGGGATTCGGCTCCGCGTACTCAAGGAGAGCCTCCGTCTTTTCCGCCACCTCGCGGTAATTGTCCGTGAAGGTCGTGTTACCCTGGTTCACCTGCGCGCAGGTATCGGACGGTGTGAGTCCCACTGCCAGAGCGTTCCAGGGCGCAAGACAGGTCCAGGTGTCCTTGTAGCCCAGATACAGAGGCTGAATGCCCTCCGATTCGATCTGCTCACAGAGCGCCGTAAACTCAGACCATGTCTCCGGAACTTCCCAGCCGTGCTCCTCAAACATATCCTTGTTGTAGAGGACGCCCGCCGCGTTCGCCACATAGGGAAGCGCGTAAATGCCGTCCTGTGGAATAAATTCCAGTTCCTTTTCCATCTCCGCATACGCCGGTTTCACCTGCGCCGTCACATCCAGATCGGAGATGTCCATAAACAATTCCGCATCCAGGAAATTGGAATAGTTGATATCGCCGCCGATTCCCACGATATCGGGATAGTTCTCCCTGATAAATCTTGTTTTCAAAATCGTCATTGCTTCGTTGGGCGAGTCGATCGTCAAATGGATGTCATCATGTGTCTCGTTGAAACGAGCCTCGATCTTCTCCATCGCCGCCACCGCCTCCGGTTTGTAAGATACCAGTTCCACCTCGATCTTACCGTCCGATGCTGTCTGTCCGCAGCCTGTCAGACCTGCCACACAGAGCACAAGCCCAAACGCTGCTGCTGTTTTTTTGGCAATCTTTCTTTTTGACATATTTCCCTCTTCCTTCCTGTATTATTTTCGGTACTTTTATTGATATTTTCATTTTAACATGCCATAATGCTATCAAAAATAGCTTGATTTTTCATTTTTTATATCAATATGCAATATTTTATGCTATAATAGCAGGCAATGACGCATTTGGATATATGCGATGGCAATGAGCAGTGTCCCGGAAGCCAAATATGAATTTTCGTCATGCTTGCATGTAAGAAAATTTATATTTGGCTTTCGGGATAGGGCGAATGCCCGACATGAGGAAAATCGCAGATTTTCCGAATGGCACTGCGGACTGATGGCGCAGCTGTGGACTGATGGCGCAGCTGCGGACTGGCGGCACAGCTGTGGACCGCGGGCTAAAGGAGGCT
Organism: uncultured bacterium; assembly: GCA_947643595.1. GTDB lineage: Bacteria > Bacillota > Clostridia > Lachnospirales > Lachnospiraceae > 1XD8-76. Next base: position 28,803 of record CANRWP010000039.1, read on the forward strand.
TTCATGGGCAACACTTTCTTCAACATCTTTCCCAACGAGAACTTTATCGATCTCGACATGTACCAGCACGGCTATGAACAGTGCACCCCCGGACATTCCTTCGGCCCCATGGCGAGAAACCACTATCTGTTCCACTATGTTCTCTCCGGCACCGGAACACTGATGTCTGATAACTCCAAAGGGGAAACCAAAACCTTCTCCATCAGGAGCGAACAGGGATTTTTAATTTTTCCTGGACAGATCAACACCTATTTTGCCGACGAGAATCTCCCCTGGGAATATATGTGGATTGAATTTGACGGTCTTCGGGTAAAAGAGGCTCTGGATCTGACGGATCTTTCACTCGATGCTCCCGTCTATCATCCCCGTTCCAAGGAACTGCGGGAGCTGATGAAACAGGAGATGGACTACATCGTCCATCATCCCAAGGAATCCCCCATGCACCTGATCGGACATCTCCATCTGTTTTTGGACTATCTCACCCGCTCCGCCACGCGAGCGACACCGGTGCACAGCAGCAGGATGAGTGATTACTATATTAAGGAAGCGATCAATTTTATCGAGCAGAATTTTCAAAACAATATCTCGATCGAGGAGATTGCCGGCGTATGCGGTATCAACCGCAGCTATTTCGGAAAGATCTTTCGCAACTCCGTGGGGCGATCCCCGCAGGAGTTTCTGATGAATTACCGCATGGTAAAGGCGAGGGAGCTTTTGAAACTTACTTCGCTCTCCATCGCGGATATCGGATCCGCCGTGGGATATGAGAACCAGCTGCACTTTTCGCGGGCATTCAAGGGGATATACGGAGTTTCGCCAAGAGAGTGGCGGAATCGGAATAAATAGAATGCGGATACCTTAAAAAAATCTTAAATACTTCCTAAAAGACTATTCATAGTATAACTGATATAATAGGGAAAACGAAATGGGAGGCTTTTATGAGTGTTTTTGCGTTGAAATGTATTGCATTGTATCTGATGGTTCTGGATCATATCGGGTTTTATTTTGCAGACTACATCCCCTACGGGCTCTATATGTTCCTTCGGATTTTAGGGCGGGGGAGTTATCCGTTGTTTCTGTTTTGTATGACGCAGGGGTACCGGCATACGCGCAGCAGGAAAAAGTATCTGCTGCGACTCTATCTCGGGAGCCTGTTTATGACCGCGTTTGCTCTTTTTGTGGATACTGTTTTTCCTGTGGAAGGTTTCGGATACGGTTTTCACAATATCTTTTTATCGCTGTTTCTTGTGGGGATTCTGATCAGTACGATAGAAACTTATCAGAGGGATAAGAAGGCCGGGCTTATTATGGCGGGCTGTATTTTCGCTTCACAGCTTCTGTATGTTATTGCGCCCTGGTTTCTGCCTGCTCTCCATTATTACAGCGGAGATGTACGTACCGGCATCACGCCTAATCTGGCACTGAATGAGTACGGATTTTTGTTTATCGTTCTGGGTGTTTCCATGTATTTCCTGCACGACCAAAAAAGAACTTTTTCCATCATCTATCTGCTCTTTTGCATCGCACAGCTCAGCGACGAGGCATTAAATGGAGAATATCCCGGCTTTCCCATCCAGTGGTTTATGGTGCTTGTGCTGCCGTTGATGCTGCGCTATAATGGGGAACGCGGACGGAGTTTCAAGTATTTCTTTTATATATTCTACCCCGCCCATACATTTTTACTGTTTTACCTGGCGAACTTTGTGTGGGGATGACTGTTTTCTGCGATCATATTACACTTATCCCACACCTCGTCCCGCCAGGTAAACGCTCCTCTCATAACCTTCCGCTCCGCAAAACCGGCTTTCTCATAACACCGCCTTGCCGCGGGATTCCCGGAAAATACATTCAGCTGCACCGACTCCGCGCCCGTCACCGTAAACGCGTATCTGAGCGCCAGACGCAGCATCTCCTCCCCGTATCCCATCCCCCTCTTTTCGCTGTCGACGATAACGAATTTAAAGAACCCGGTATTGTCCCTCACATCGACACAATAGCAGAAAAAACCGACCGGCGTCCCGTCATCCTGCGTCGCGACATAGGCGCTGTCAGTCCATTCTCTCGCCCCTGTTTCCAGCGCCTGCCTCAGATTTTCTTTCGTCATCGGAAAAGGTATGAGATTTGCGCACCACAGCGCGTGCGCCCGCTCGTTCCCCGTCCACTTTGAGAGATATACATAATCTTTACCTTCTATATATGGTCTTATTCTCATAGTTTTTATCATTCCTTTCGCTTCGCTCAAGGCACAAACAAGACATGAAA
>CANRWP010000040.1 GCA_947643595.1 uncultured bacterium
TGCACCCCGGGAAAGGACTTATCGATGCCCTTCATCGTCAATATCACTTCACCCACACCATCACCCGCCTTACCTTCTTTTTTTCTGCAGCCCCTACACCATCTCAGAGACAACAAAAGACAACCGGCATAGACTGCCCGTTGTCTTTAAGTATAAAGTGTCTCTTTTTCATTTAAAATAGAATATTCTCCGCAAAAGGGGGAAATTATTCCTCATCTGTCTCCCGGAACGGGAACAGCAGTTTCTGGTTTTCCTCCGTGTAGATCGTCTCCCTGGTGATCAGTACGGAACCCGATTCCACTATCTTCGGCACCTCTATGCTTCTCGCCGCCTGGTATGCCATGGACACGCCAAGATACCCCATATTCAGAGGGCGCTGCACCACGATGGCGTCAAACACGCCGCTCTCAAGGAACTGTATCTCCTCCAGGGAACTGTCAAATCCCACCATTTTTACTTCGCCGCCAAGCCCCATATCCCGGACCGCCCTCGCAGCGCCGGCGGCGGAATATTCGTTCAACCCAAAAATGACGTTAATGTCAGGATTTTCTGTCAGCATCTCTCTGGTCCGCTCATAGGCCTTGTCATAGTTGGAATCACAGAACCGTATATCCGATATCTGTCTCTCGTACTCACCCAGAGCGTCCCGGATGCCCTGTTCACGCTCCACTGCTGTGGAAACTCCCTGCACGTGCCCGATGATCCCGATCGTACTCTCCCCATTCAGGTAGGGTTTCATATAACTCCCCATCTGGTAGCCCGCCTTCAGATTATCCGTGGCCACCAGACAGCATCCCGCCTCCTCCTCCATGACCGAGTCCAGTATGACCAGTTTGATGCCCGCCTCCTCCACCTTCCTCGCGTAGGGCAGCGTCTCCGTGTAATTGCTCGGCGCCAGCACGATGGCGTCCGGCCGCATCTCTATCGCCTCCTCTATCATACTGTTCTGCCGCCTGGTCTCCGTCTCCGAGGAGGGTCCCAAAACCGTCAGCTCCACATTTTTCTCTGACGCCGCCATCTGCGCTCCCTCTATCACATCGCTCCAGAAGGCGTTGGCGCTGTCCAGCCCTTTCGGAATCAGCACGATCCGTACGATCAGCTCATCGCTTCCCTCTCCGCTCTCCCCGTTTGAATACAAAAACACACTGATCGCCGCCAATATCGTGATACCGATGAGCAGCAGAAGAATGTAATTATGTTTACTTTTTTCTCTCATCGGAATCCTCCCTCCGCATCTGCCGTCCCGCTCCGCCTCTCCCTGTACGGATCGGGCAGCGGCAGATGGATGCTCACCGTGGTGCCCTCTCCCTCCGCGCTCTCAAACGACAGGCCGTACTCACCGCCGTAGTGCAGCCGGATCCTGCGGTGCACGTTGAGCACTCCCACGCCGTTTCTTCTCGTATCCGTCTCCCTCTCGTCAAACACATGGGCGAGCTGTGTCTTTGTCATCCCCACGCCGTTGTCGATGATCCGCAAGACGACCTGATCCTCCCCAAAACCACCCTCTATCCGGATCAGGCCTTTCCCCTCCTTATATTTAATGCCATGGTAGATGGCGTTCTCCACAAGGGGCTGCACGATCAGCTTCACGACCTCCATCTGCAGGATTGCGGACTCCACATCCATCTCGTATTCCAGCTTGTCCACATACCTCATCTTCTGGATGATCAGATAGCTTCTGGTGTACTCGATCTCCTCCTCCAGCGTGACCATCTCGTTTCTGTTGCTGATACTTTTGCGCAGAAGTTTCGCCAGTGCGGACGTCATCAACACCACATTTTTCCGGTCACCCGCTTCCGCCATCCAGATGATAGAGTCCAATGTATTGTACAGAAAATGCGGATTGATCTGCGCCTGCAGAGCATTCAGCTCACTCTTTCGCTTCTCCCGCTGCTCCGCGGTATTCTGCTCCACCAACTCGCGGATCTTCAGGATCATATTCCGGAAAGAACGAAACAGATCGGAGATCTCGTCCCCTGTGTCCGGTTCCTCCACCTCCACGTCAAAATTCCCGTTCTCCACGACTTTCATGGTCCCCCGCAGCCTGCGGAGCGGCATCGTGATCATATCCGTCAGAAAGATGGACAACGTCAGCGCCACCCCCACCAGCACGATGGCCATCAGATAAAACAGGTTCCGTAGACGGTCTGTCCTGGACATCATCTCGTCCAGATAAGTGACGCCCACCATCGTCCAGCCTGTCACCTCCGACCGGGATACCGTGTAGAGCTTCTGTCCGTCCTCCGAGAAGACAACCCCCCCATTCGCCTTATCCGCCGTAAACTCCTCCTCCCAGAGCCCGCTGTAGATCAGCCTCTGTCTGGGATGATAGATCAGGTTTCCCTCCTCATCCATAATGAATACGTAGCCCTTTGTTCCCAGGTTTGTCTTCTCGCACAGCCTGCTGATGGAACCGAAATTCAGGTCAACAAAAAGAACGGCCTCCACATCCGCCCCGCCGCCCGGGATCTCCCTGCTCAGCGTCACCACCCAGGGAAATTCATTGTTGACGATATTCTGGACATGGGAGGAAGTGATGACCTCCTCCCCCAAAAGCGCTCTTGTGTACCACTCTGTCTCCTCATATCCCGCGTACGGATTGAGCAGAGTGGATGTATCATTGATAAGATAACGTCCGCTGTCACTGATAATTCCGATATTACATATATCGTTTCCCGTGTCGGAGAGCGTCTGAAACAGCTCAGCCGCCCGCCTGCCATGCTCCTCCCTCATCCCCTCGTTCTCCGTCTCCGAAAACAGATAGCTTCTCACATCGGAATTTTCCGCCACGACCCGGGCGATACTCTCCATATTGGTGATGTAGGAGTCGATGCTCTCATTCATCATCTCGATCAGCTGTGACGTGTATTCGATCGCCGTATTGCGCACGGCGGTTCTGCTCTGGTTGATGGAGATCACCATAAAGCTGACCACAGCCGCCGCCACGATGAACAGAAGGGATATATTGATCTTCCCCTGCAGGCTTTTTGCATAAGTGCCGCTTTGTCTTGCCATACTTTACTTCCTTAACTGCTTTGCATACTCGGTGGGCGTCATTCCCGTATGCTTTTTAAAGATGGAACTGAAATAGTGCGGATCGTTATACCCCACCGCAAGGGCCACCTCATAGCTCTTCATATTGGACGCCTCCAACAGCCCTTTCGCCTTTTCCATCCGTATCCTGGTCAGCGCCTCCACAAAAGTCTCCCCGGTCGCATTTTTGAATATCGTGCTGAAATAGCTGGTGCTGACACACAGATGGCTGCACACGCTGCCCAGGGACAGGTTGACATTGCTGTAATTCTTCTCCATATAATCTAACGCCAGCACAGCCTGTTTCTGATTGACGCTCTCGCGTTTTCCCGCGATATCCGAGGACAGTTTGTTGCAGAATTCCAGAAAGCAGACTTCCACATCCGCAAGGTGTCTGTACTCCGACAGATGATTGATAAAATCAGCTTCCTCCGCCTCCCTGCCGATGTCCACCTCGTTATCCTCCAAATTGATCAGGATAGTCAGCACCATATTCTGGATATGTAAAAGCAGCTTTTTCCTGTCGCAGCCGGATTCTCTGAATTCCCGAAACATCAGCGACGTATCTTCCCTGAGCTCCGCAAGCCTGTTTAATTTGATCGAAAGCACCAGCTTATCCACCCAGAAGGAAGTCCGCAGAAATCCGTTTCCCTCTCTGCCGGAAAAGTCCTTCTCATAGACAAACACACGCTCCTCCAGCAAAAATCTGTTTTCCCTCGCACGCAGCGTCCCGGCATAGCTCGCCGCCCAGTTTTCAGGTCCTGTGACAGTCTGTCCGACAAGAATGCAGACTTTCATCTTCATAAAATGCCCCATGGCATCCACGATACTGTTTCCCGTCTTCTCGATCTCCCTCTGCAGGGATGCCTCGGAATCCTCCGAGAAGATGCAGATGCTCCTGTTCTCCGTATTTTGCAGGAAAATGACATGGGGATTTTCCCGCACCAGCTCCTCGCTGATATTGGCAACCGAAAACTCCAAAAGTTCCTGCGTGCTGTCCGGATACAGCTCTAAAAACGCGGAGGCGTCCTCCAGTTCTATCATCGCAGCCGCCTGGAATCTTCCGGCCGTCTGAAGCCCGAAATATTCCAGCCGGGGCAGAATGTCGCCCGGAGGGTAATTCCCCTCCAGCAGCCTGCTCAGGAAATGGTTGCGCAGGATCGGCATATTCTTCCGGTACTCCTGCTGTATCTTTTCCAGCTGCCCCCTTTTCTCGGCAGCCGCATCCAGCTTTTTACGGATCTTTCCCAGTTCCTCCACCAGCTCTACGGAAGTGATCGGCTTCAGAATATAGTCCGCCACCTCATACCGCATCGCCTGCTTCGCGTAGTCAAAATCGTCATAGCCGCTGATAATGACCACCATGATTTCCGGATGGTGTTCATGGACATAGGCGGCAAGTCCGATCCCGTCCAGAACCGGCATACAGATATCCGTCAGGATCAGATCCGGTTTCACTTCTTCTATCAGGGCGATCGCCGCCCTTCCGTTTTCCGCAGTGCCAGCCAGCACAAAATCTACCTCTTCCCAGGGAGTGTTTCTGCTGATGGCATCGCGGGTCAAGTATTCGTCGTCCACAAAGACTGCTTTGTACATATTCACCCTTCCTGTCCGGTCACTTTGAGGTAACTTCTGTAAGCCTCTTCCCATACCTCCTCATCCTGCGGTGCATAGCGCGCGATGGGTTCGGATGCGGCGATGACGCGGCGGGCTTCGTCGATATCTTTGATCTCGCCGGTCGCCATGAGCTGCAGGGCGATGTTGCCGTAGACTGTCGCCTCGATGGGGCCTGCGGATACTTCCCTGTGGCAGGCGTTGGCGGTAAGCTGACAGAGCATATGGCTCTGGATGCCGCCGCCCAGCATATAGATCACAGGATATTCCTTGCCGGTGCAGGCTTTGATCTGATCGATGGTGTTCCTGTATTTCATCGCCAGGCTCTGGTTGATGCAGCGCACGATCTCGCCGTCCGTCTGCGGTACATACTGACCGGTCTTCTCGCAGTATTCCCTGATCCTCCTGGGGATATTTCCCGCTGGGTTAAATTCCGGCGCAGCCGTATCCACGAAACATTTTAACGGTTCCGCTTCCTGTGCCATCTTCTCCATCTCGCCGAAGCTGTACTCTCTGCCCTCTCTGATCCACTGTCTGCGGCTCTCCTGGATCATCCACAGACCGATGATGTTTTTCAGGAAGGAAATCCTGCCGCCGTAACCGGACTCGTTGGTGATATCCAGCCTGGAGGAAGTCTCATTGATCAGAGGCTTATCCAGCTCCGTCCCGAACAGGGACCAGGTGCCGCAGCTCATAAAGATAAAGTCCTTCTCCTGGGTGGGCACGCTGACCATGGCGCTCTGGGTGTCATGTCCCGCAACCGCGATGACATCAATGTCACCTTCTAACCCCAGCTCTTCCCTGATCGCTTTTGTCACCTTCCCCGCCTTTGTGCCGCAGGGGATGATCTCCGGCAGGATCCTCTCCGGAATGCCGAGAGCCTCCAGCACTTCCTTCGACCACTTGCCGGTGTAGGCGTCCATCAGCTGAGTGGTGGAAGCGATGGAAAATTCCGCGTGTTTTTCGCCGGTCAGAAAATATCCCAGAAGATCCGGCGTCAAAAGGATCTTGTCCGTCCTCTCAAACACTTCCGGCCTCTCTCTGACGAGGGACAGAAGCTGGAACACCGTATTAAATTCCATAAACTGAAGCCCTGTGATCCCGTAGAATCTCTCCCTGTCGATCAGCTTAAAGCTCTCCTCGATCAGCCCAACGGTCCTGGCATCCCGATAGTGGATCGGATTTTCCAAAAGCCGCCCGTCCTTATCGAGCATACCGAAGTCGACGCCCCAGGTATCGATGCCGATGCTGCCAAAGCCCCCGGCGTGTTTTGCCTTTATCATGCCCTGTTTCATCTCAAAAAACAGGCGCAGGGTATCCCAGTACATCGTGTCCCCGATGATGACCGGATCGTTGGAAAAACGATGCACCTCCTGCAATGTGATCTTTTCTCCGTCAAATTCTCCAATGATCGCGCGCCCCGATGACGCGCCGAAATCGAATGCAAGTACTCTCTTACTCATAATCAATGTCTCCTGTTCCATTCCAATAGTTTAATCATATTCAAATATACCCTGTACCGCATCAGATATGTTCATAATGGTTTCATATGGCACATGATCTATTTTGCTGCATTCTCTGGCTGCCGGATCGATCAGCTTTATCTGCTCACAGATGACAGCCCCTTTCGTCCCCTCTTTTCCCTCCGCCGGAATATGAAGCGGTCCTGCCGGATAGTCCTCCAGCATGGGACAAACATGAAACACATTTGTATATTGAATAAAGGAATTTTTGCTGACGATAATAAAATAATTTTTGAAACCTGTTGTTTTTATAATATCCCCCTGAAAAAAGTCCCTCACAAAATCTCCTTCCCGGTCGGCTCTCCCCAGTCAAATTCACATATGGAAATTTTTCCGCCGTATTCCTCCAGCCTCTCTTCAAAAGTCATATGTTTCCATACTTTTTTCAGGACAATTGCATCGCCTGCAATATCCAGCTGCAGCGTATCCGATATGTTTATATTCAATTTTTCCAAAATGTTTTTGGGAATCCGGATACCCTGACTGTTTCCCCACGGTTTTAAAATAACCTGTTCCATAATACCTCCGTTCCGACCTTCTGCCATCTCCGGGCAACCGTTATAACCGTATATACATATCATACCCTGAATGTTTCACATTATCAATACAGGATAAACGAAATGGTAAATAAATCCCGGTACAGATCATACCTTCCGTACCGGGACATATTGTTTCAGCCTACTCTATTTTACAGTCTTGTAAATCGGTCCGTATGTGGAGCATGCTCTGTAATCAGCGCCTTCTTTGTCCGCCGTGCCGAACGCACCCCATGCCGCCGGGCGGAAGATATCATCTGCCGGTACATTGTGCATCGCCACAGGGATTCTCAACATGGAGCACATCGTGATCAGGTCGGCGCCGATATGTCCGTAGGAGATCGCGCCGTGGTTAGCGCCCCAGTTGTTCATGACATCGTAAGCGCTCTTGAAAGGGCTGCCCTCCTTGCCGTCCGTCCTCGGAGCAAACCATGTGCAGGGCCATGTATAGTCCGTTCTCTTCCAGAGTGTGTCGGAAACTTCCTCGGGCAGAGCCACCGTCCAGCCTTCTGCGATCTGAAGCACAGGGCCTAAACCTTTCACAAGGTTCAGACGGATCATGGTCGCAGGCATTTCCGCTCTTGTCTCAAATCTGGAGGAGAATCCGCCGCCGCGGAAATATCCGTTGTCAGCCGCGCACCACTCGGTAGCGTCCATAATCGCCTTCTGGTCCTCCTCTGTCACGTTGTACCATTCCTTCATAACGGCATTGCCGTTCTCATCCTTGCAGACACCGGATGCGTCCAGGCAGCATGCGCCGGAGTTGATCAGGTGGATAAAGCCGTTCGCGTCTTTCGCGTGTCCCTCGATATCGTAGCCTGTCACCCTCTTCACGGAAGTGTCGCTCCAGCAGGTGCGGACATCCGCAAACATCTGCGCCCTGTTGGTGAGGAGCTTCATAAACAGCATGCCGAGGCCGTTCAGCACATCGTTCTCCGTCGCCAGAACGAAAGGCTCTCTCGCGCCGTTCCAGTCGAAGGAAGTATTTAACATAGCCTCGGGGAAGTCACAGTTCGGCCAGTGGTCCGTCCACTGTCTCTGCCCCTGGAAACCGCCGCAGATCGCATTGTGTCCAACCGCCTCTTCCTCGCAGCCTTCCGGCAGATTCGGGTTGCCCTGATACAGATCTTCGATGATGACCGCCATCTTCGCGATGAATTCCCAGTCTTTCTCTTTCTTCTCATCGGAACTTCTCACGAAATCAGGATTCTTGTCAAAACCTTCCTTGCAGTTTTCCTTGATCCATGCAAGCGCTTTCTGATACTCGTCCTCGTTGTAGATATGTTCCTCTATTCTGCGGAGGATCTCCACTTCATCGATGGATTCCACACGCATACCGAGATATTCTTCTATGAACGCCTGATCGATGATGGAACCGCCGATACCCATCGTGACGGAACCGATCTGGAGATAGGATTTATCTCTCATGGATGCGGCAGCCACAGCCGCGCGCCCGAACCGAAGCAGCTTCGCCTCTACGTCTGCGGGGATGGATGTGTCGTCAGCCTCGAGAACCTCATGTCCGTAAATACCGAACGCGGGCAGCCCCTTCTGTGCATGGGTGGCAAGCACGGATGCCAGATAGACAGCGCCCGGCCTCTCCGTTCCGTTAAAGCCCCATACCGCCTTGATGGTCTGCGGGTTCATATCCATCGTCTCGGAACCGTAGCACCAGCAGGGAGTTACCGTCAATGTGATCGCAACGCCTTCTCTTCTGAATTTTGCTTCACATGCCGCGGACTCCGCCACACGCCCGATCGTCGTGTCGGCGATCACAACCTTCACCGGCTCGCCGTTGGAGTATTTCAGGTTTTCCTCAAACAGTTTCGCAGCGGACTTTGCCATGTTCATCGTCTGCTCTTCCAGAGACTCCCTCACCTTCAACGCGCCCCTGCGGCCGTCGATCACAGGTCTGATGCCGATTACCGGATACTCACCGATATATCTGTTTTTTGCCATAGTACATTTTCCTCCATAAAATGATAATGTTTTTGCTCCTATAAGTTATAGTATACAACATTTTTCAGGAAATGGTAGTCATATTTATATTATTATATGGACAATTTTTGCGATTTTTCTGGACTGTCTGCTGTCTATGGTTTATAATTCCCTGTAGGCAACTATATTTCAAATATTTTTTAGTGATAGTCACCAATTCCCAGCGGGATTTTAAGAGAAAAACATGAAAGCATTCCACGAAGTGAGAAACTACGCCTCCGACCTCATGGTCTGGCACAGAGAATTTGAAAATATCAGCTTTGTCGCCCACTGGCATCGGGAGATCGAACTGCTCTATATCAAAAAAGGCTCCATCCGCATGCAGGTCACCGACCACGCCTTTACCGCCGGCGAGGGGGACCTTGTAATCTGCGATACCGGCGAGATCCACTACAGCAATTCCTACAGCAAGGATTCCGTCCTGGATTTCATCATCTTCGACACCGGATTGATCAGCAGCCACTATCAGCACCATTTCTTTGCAAAGCCTTTTCTGACTGCGGAAGAAATGGAAAAAGCCGGTCTGAAAAAGCGCCTTCTGGCGCTGGAGATGCTTATCGATTCGGAACTGTCAGAAAAAAAGGCCTACTATCAGGATATTATCCGGGCAGCGCTGCAGGATTTCTGGTTCAGGCTCTTACGCGTTATGCCTGTGGACAACGGCGGCATCCGGAAAAACCGCCGTATCGCCATGCTGGAAGATTTCCAGACCCTTCTCTCCTACATGGAAGAACACGCGGCCGAAAACATCACTCTCGAGATGGCCGCTGAAAAAATGCATTTTTCCCCCAGCCATTTTTCCAGGATGTTCAAACAGCTCACCGGGACCGGCTTTGTCCGGTATTTAAACACGATCCGCATCACTATCGCCTCCGATCTCCTCGCGCGCTCCGATACAACGATCGTGCAGGCCGCTTTCTCCTGCGGCTTTCAGAATGTGCGCAGCTTCAACCGCACCTTCAAGGAGATCACCGGCTGCACGCCCTCGGAATATGCGCAGATCGCCGGAAATGAACCGAGAAACTTTACCTATTATAAATCCAATGCCGACATCATGACAGAAGCGGAAAAGGATCCGATGACGATAGTAAAATACTCCTCTTCCAGTTAACCCCCGTCAAACAGTTCCTCCTCAATGATCCCGGCGGCACACGCCACAAACTTTGCGCAGGGACGCTTCTTATAATACTCGGGCGTTCTCTCCGACGGTCTTGCGGACTGCTCACGCCCCAGGGTTCCCAACAGCTCCCGACAGATCAGGGAACCGTTCTCCTCCTCAAACTTCGCGGTGAGGTCTCTTGTCCTCCGATATGCCTTCTCCCTCGCTTTTAAATCTCCGGGATCCACATCGCCCTCCGCCAGTCCCGCCAGCAAAGCCATCGCCGACACCGTGCCGCAGACCTCCCGGAGCCTGCTGATACCGCCGCCCATGGAGTTTGTCAGATTCATCGCCGTCCGTCTGTCGATACCGAACAGGTCCGCGTAGGTGGAAAATACTGCCTGCGCGCAGTTGCATCCCCCTAGAAACGCTTCCACCGCCTGTTCTCTCCTGGACTCCTTCAAAATCACACTCTCCGTCTGTCTTTTGTCAGCACTGTTATCCATAAAATCCCTCTTCTCAATCGTTCCGCCGCTGTTTTCTCGCCCTGTGTCTCGCCATGATCTCCGCCTGTCTGCGCTTTCTCTCCTGTTCCCTCAGCCAGCTTCGGTAAAAAATGTAACAGCAGGTGCCCGCGGCCGCCAGGACTACTAATATGACTAGTATAGTCAATATCGTACTCCCGCTCAACCCCTTCCTGTCCGGGCGCTCCACTTCCTTCCCCCGTTCGCCCGCTTCCTCCGGAGCGCTGTCTTCCCGCTTTCCCAGACTGTCCACCCTGGCATCCATCTCCTCCTGGGTCAACGTCTCCAAGTCTCCGTCCACTATATTTTCCTCCGGCAAAGGTTCCTCCTCTTCCGGTTTCAGCTCTTCGGCTTTCTCATCGATCCGCGCTCTGACCGCCGGATCGTCATAGCAGGCAAAACCGTAGTTGAAAAGGGCGATCGTGTCCAGGTAATGATTCGGCTTCGCCTCGTCCTTCAACACGACACAGACAAGACGGTGCCCGTCCTTTTTGGCGAACGTCACTAACGTCAGCCGGGCCATATCCGTATAGCCGTTCTTCCCGCCTATCATATATTCATAGGGATACCTTCCACTGAGTTCACAGTCCGGCAGCATACGATGATGATTCCGGAGATCGATCTCATCTTTCTGCGTGGGCGTGGCATTGATGTGATAAAACGCGGTCCCGGATATATCCAGAAGCATTTTATTTTGGGCGAACGCCTGCCCGATCAGCGCCATGTCGTAGGCGCTGGTATAGTGGTTGTCATCGTGCAGTCCGTTGGCGTTCACAAAATGGGAATCCACCCCGCCTAACTCCTGCACCTTCGCGTTCATCATCTCCGCAAAACCCTCTATACTGCCGCCCACATGCTCGGCTATCCCGGAGGACACTTCGTTCGCGGAAGTCAGCAGAGCCCCGTAATAACATTCCTCCATCGTCAGCTGTTCCCCCTCGTCAATGCCGATATTGGAAGAACCTTTCTCGATACCAAATACCGCCTCGCGGGAAAAAGTGACTATATCGGTCAGCTCGTTGTTCTCCGCGGCCACAAGACAGGTCAGCAGTTTTGTGACGGAAGCCGGGTACTGTCTCTTATGAATATTCTTTTCATATAATATGACGCCCGTGTCAATATCCATCAGGATGGCGCTGTCCGCCACCACCTCCGGCGCCGTGTCCTCATCCATTGCCCAGTCCGGACCAGAGGGAAGCTGAGCCTGCCCCGGTATCGCTTCCTCCTCCTCCGTCGCGCTCACCGACATGCACTGCAAAATTACTGACACTACCGTCAAGAATACTGCCATTCCAAATTTATTCTTCTTTATTTTCATAATCCGATCCGTCTATTTTTCTCCGTCTCCGCCCGCCGCAAAACTCTCCGAAGGCTCGCAGCTCCATGTGATCTGTTTTCCATCCGAGACCGCTGTGACGCTCCCCTGCTCATCTGTGCGGAACACTTTCACCCCCGCCTCACTGAGCCGCTCCAGCACTTTCGCGTCGGGATTTCCTTTATCCCCCCGATAATCGCAGCTGATCACCGCGAACTCCGGGGATACCGCGCTCAAAAACTTTTTCTTACTGGAACTTTTACTGCCGTGATGTCCCACCTGATACACATCCGCCTGCAGAGACAGACCCGGCTTTTCGCTGTTCTCCACCATATCCATCTCCGCCTCTTTCTCCGCATCTCCCGTGAACAAAAAAGTATTCGCTCCAAAATGCAAAAGCAGCGCGATGGAGCAGTCATTGGACTCTTCGTATCTCTTGACCGGACCGAGGATCGTAAACCAGGCCTCCCCCAACTGATACTCCGCCCCGACTTCCGGCAAGACGGCGCTTATCTGTTTCCGGGCAAGCGTCTGCTGCAGATACGCCTCCTCCTCGCTCCCTTTTTTATAGTCGGACTGAAAAACCTGCCCGACCGGAAATTTTGTCAGAACAGCGGGAGCTCCGCCAATATGGTCCTTGTCCGGATGAGTCAACACCAGATAGTCCAGCTCTGTCACATCCTGTTCCAACAGATAACTCCGCAGATTTTCCCCCTGCGCAATATCCCCGCAGTCGATCATCATGGCATATTCCCCGCAGAGGATCAAGGTGGAATCCCCATGACCCACATCCAGAAAGTGCACCTCCAGCACTCCCTTCGGATCCTCTGTTTTGATGATCTCCGGCTGCGCGGAAGGCACCGTCTCCTGTTTGACTTCTTCAGTCAAATTCTGTTCCCGGAGAAAAAATGACTTGCCTTCCAACAAAAATAAAAGCAACAGCGCGGTCAAAAGGAAAAATAACGATGCTTTCCATCCGCTCTTTCTATTATATGACTTATATGATCTCATATTCCAATCCCATCACATCCGCCAGACGGCATAACTCCTGATCCCAGCACTTTTCCGGTCCTTTATCTATCGTAAAGCCCTGGTATGAGACGCCCCCCGTCAGGGTGAGCACACCGCCTTCGTATTTCACCGTACACAGCAGATACCGGATAAAGCCCCCGCCTCCTGCCGCCTGCTCTTCCTTTTCCATCAGCTTCTCCGCCTTGCCCGGATCATAGGCAAGCACCAGTTTCATAAAGATCGGTGTCCGCTTCCCCTTCACCGCCTGTACGATCTGGGGACGCACGGACTCCCAGTCCGCAAACTCCCGGACCTCCTGCGCTTCCAGCTCTTCCTTTGTATAGAAATCCCGCCTGATACGTCCGTCAACACTGTAGCTGACATGTGTGTCAACTTTTGCCTCCACCAGCAAAAAATCTGCAAAAGCGGCAGACATCAGAAATTTCTGCATGAAATCTTTTACGCTCTTTATCTTTAAGCAAATCATAACTCTGCTTCCTTTTCTTTTACTGTCTATCATCTTAACACAAAAAAGCGGCCGCACGCAACCGCTTTTCCATACTATCTCTCTTTCCCGGCAACAGCCCGGCTTTCCGGCTTCACTGTTATGATAATGCCACAGAATCCAGATATCCCCTTGCTTTTCCTCCGAAATATATGTGTTTATTAGATTTTCCAATGCACCCTGCCTTCAAAAAAGCACCGCATTTACCCTGCTGGATAAACGCGATACCTTTAACTTCCTATTTACCTTCCATCTTAAGCGCCCGCATGGAATTCATGATCGCGATCACCGCGACACCCACATCCGCAAAGACGGCTTCCCACATATTCGCCATGCCGAGTGCACCCAGAATGAGCACCAGCGCCTTCACGCCCAGCGCAAAGACAATATTCTGCTTTACAATGCACAGCGTCTTCCTGGCACATTTCACCACCGCCGCTATCTTTCTCACATCGTCGTCCATCAGCACGATATCCGCCGCCTCGATCGCCGCATCGGAGCCCATACTGCCCATGGCGATGCCGATGTCCGCCCTGGTCAACACCGGCGCGTCGTTGATGCCGTCCCCCGCAAACGCCAGCTTTTCATTCCCTCTCTGCCCCTGCAGAAGCCTCTCGACAATGCTCACCTTATCCCCCGGCAGAAGCTCCGCATGGACTTCATCCAGACCGAGTTCAGACGCCACCGCCTGCGCTGCCACTTCCCTGTCGCCGGTCAGCATAACGCACTTCTTCACACCGGCCTTTTTCATGTCGCGGATTGCCTGCTCCGCTCCTTCCTTCACCACATCAGAGATCACGAGCGCGCCCAGATAATGCTTCTCACAGGCCGCGTAGACTACGGTTCCCGCGTCGGATACCGGTCTGTATTCTATCGCTTTCAACTGCATCAGTTTCTCATTTCCGAGAAGCACCTCCCTGCCGTCCACCCGGACGCAGATCCCGTGCCCAGCGATCTCCTCCGCCTCCGCAACCCGCTCCATATCGATCTTTCCACCCTGCTCCTCGTAGGCCTCTCTGATGGAGACCGCGATCGGATGGTTGGAATAACCCTCGCCAAGCGCCGCCAGTTCCAGCAGATCCCCGCTGCTTTCGTCCTTGGCGCCCGCCCCATCGGATGCCGGCAATATCTTCGTCACCTTAAATTCACCCTTTGTCAGCGTGCCCGTCTTGTCAAACACGATCGTCGTCATCTCGGCAACCGCCTCTAAGAAGTTGCCGCCCTTCACCAGTACTCCCATGCGGGAGGATGCGCCGATCCCTCCGAAAAATCCCAGGGGAACCGAGATCACCAGTGCGCAGGGACAGGAGATCACAAGAAACGTGCAGGCTCTCCGGATCCATTCCCCAAAGCCTCCGCCCAGGATGAGCGGGGGCACAAAAGCCAGCAGCACAGCTCCTACTGTGACGATCGGCGTATAGTATCTGGCAAATTTGGTGATGAATTTCTCGGTCCTCGCCTTTTTACTGCTGGCATTCTCCACCAGTTCCAGTATCTTCGCCACCGTGGAATCGTCGAATTCCTTTGTCGTCCGGATCTTTAAAGTGCCGCTCCCGTTCACGCAGCCGCTGTAGATCTCCTCCCCGACAGCCGCCTTTCTCGGCACGGACTCCCCGGTCAGCGCCGCCGTGTCAACGTAAGATTCTCCCTCCGCCACAATACCGTCAAGTGGGATCCGCTCCCCGGGCTTCACCACGATCATGCTGCCCACTTCCACGTCGTCCGGATCCACCTGCACGAGCTCGCCGTCCTGCTCCACATTGGCATATTCCGGACAGATGTCCATCATATCCGCGATGGACTGGCGGGACTTGCCGACCGCATAACTCTGAAACAGTTCGCCCACCTGATAGAACAGCATCACAGCCGCGGCCTCGGAGTATTCCTTCACACCAAAGGCACCGAAGGTGGCCAGCATCATCAGAAAATTCTCGTCAAAAACCTGACCGTTTCTGATATTCCGCGCCGCCTTATAGATAACGTCATAGCCTATGATCAGATAGGGAACCGCATAGACAGGCAAAAGAAGCCATGTACCGGCGAGCACGCCGAAAATTCCCAGATGCTCACACACCATAAGCGCCGCCAGCAGTACAAAGGCCAGGATGATCCTGTATAACATATTTTTCTGTTTCTTTGTCATTTTCTCTCCCCCCGCCCTCTTCGGAAAATATTTCTGTTTACATCAGTATTTTACAGTCCGGCTCCACTTTCGCGCAGACTGCAGCCACTTCCTTCATGATCTCGTCAAATCTGTCGTCCTCGGCCTCGACGGTCATCTTCTGCGCCATAAAACTGACATTTGCGTCAGTTACGCCGCTTATCTTTTTGATGGCGTCCTCCATCTTTGCCGCGCAGTTCGCGCAATCCAGATCCTCCAGTTTAAATTTTTTCTTCATCTCTCTTCTCCTTTCACTCTTCAATATGTTCCCGCCCCTGCGCGATGATCGTTCTCACATGGTCATCCGCAAGAGAATAAAACACCGATTTTCCTTCCCGCCTCGCGCTGACAAGTTTCGCCTGTTTTAATATCTTCAACTGATGCGAGATCGCCGACTGTGTCATGTGCAATATCTCCGCGAGGTCGCACACACAGACCTCCGCCTCAAAAAGCACAAACAGAATGCGGATCCTCGTGGAATCGCCGAACACCTTGAACAACTCCGCCAGATCATACAACTCTTCCTCCTCCGGCATTTCCCGGTTTACCTTTTCCACCAGATCCCCGTGTACAAAAATCTGCTCGCAGCATTCCAATCCCTGTTGTTTCATATCCGCACCCTCCTTTCGTCATTCTAACATATGAACAATTGTTCATGTGTTTAATATACACCGAAATCATATGACTGTCAACAACATTTTTTCCTGTTGCTCAGGCGACAAAACCTATCGGCCTTGCCGCCTTTGACTTCCTCGCCGTATCCGACAGCACGAAGTCCTCTTCTGTGAGACAAAAATCCCCGACCGGCTTCTCCGCACCGCTCCCGTAGACCCTGGATGCATACTCGAGAATCGCGTTTTCGACCAGGTTTCTGCAGAAACGTCCATTCCCCATATCGGGATATTTTTTTGCCGCCCTGCAGAGGGACTCTACCTTATCCTTCGCCCGGGGCTCGATCGTAAATCCCCTTTTGCGCGCTTCCTGTTCGGCGATCTGCGCCATCTCGTCCGCCGAATAGTCCTCAAACCTGATCCGGAAAGGCACCCTGGACCGCAATCCCGGATTTCTTGAGAAAAAGCTTTCCATCTTATCGGGGTATCCTGCGAAAATCACGATCGTGTCCTCCCTGTTGTTCTCCATCTCCTGTACGATAGTATTTATCGCCTCATCGCCGAAGCTCCCCGCCCTGTCGTCTACCAGAGAATACGCCTCATCGATGAACAGAATCCTGCCCCGCGCTTTCTGGAACGCTTCTTTCACCAGGCCTGCTGTCTGTCCTATATATTTCGCCACCAGGTCCGCCCGGCCTACCTCCACGATCTCCCCGTCGGAAAGAAGCCCCAGTTCATGGAAGATTCCCGCCAGAATCCTGGCGACAGTGGTTTTGGCGGTACCGGGATTTCCTGCAAACTCCATGTTCAGCACAACAGGTATCTCTTTCCCTCCCATCTTCGAAATATCCTGTTTCATCCTCGCAAAAGCCGCAATTTTTTTCACCTGTTTCTTGACCTCCCCGAGACCGACCAGCTCATCCAGCATGGCGGAATAGTCCGAAGCCGTCAACTCCTCCGCCGTCTGCTGTTCCTCCAACCGGGAGAGCCGCTCCTTTACCTCCTCTATAACTTTCCTGGTGAGATTGCGGTTCTTCATGAGATCTTCGTCCTTCAGCCCCCGAAGTTCTCCGACAGTGTATATCCCAGCCCTTCTCAGAGAGTTATAGGTTCGGACGCTCAGTTCCAGCTCATCTATAGACGTGTCATCGGTAATGTTTTCATCGGAAGACGCATAGGTATATCTCTCGTCATCGCTATATACGTCATCGACATCTCCGTCATCGATGTCTTCCCAATCGTCTCCTGATCCCTTCTGTGCGATTGTCATAATCTCCAGCAGCCTGTACATGCCGCACCTGAGACATTCCATCGAAAGCAGACAGGCATGCTCCTCCGAAGGCTCCTTTTCGCTCAATTCCTCCGCCGTCATGCCGGGAAAAGCCAGAGCGATCACAGCGCGCATCCTGAGAGTGATCTCCCCAGACAGACTAAAGAGGATCATTCCCCTTCCGGCTCCCCTGTCACGGTCTGCACCGAAAACGATCCGCACAGTACCCTCCGCTTCCCGTATCATCCCCAGCATATCTTTCATATGGGTGTAATATTCTGTCGATATATCCTGATACCCGCCATTCCATCCGCTGCCTGTATTCTCCCCGTCCTCCTCTGCAGGCGGCAGACAACGGAGCGCATAAACCTTTCTTCGCTCACGGTATATGTCGTCAGGCGTCTCTGTTGACGCGGCGGCTACCTCCGCGTACTCCTGAAAGATCCAGTTAAAATCTTCAGCCGTCACTTCAGCGCCCCGGCTCGAAAAGACAAAATTGACCCAGCCGCCCTCTCTACCGGGAGACAGCTGCCATCCAAGGAACTCTTTATCAGGGAGCAGTCCCGCCATCTGCAAAAATCTCCCGCATGCCTCAGCCACATAATTCTTGCCGGAATATGCACCGAAATGCTTTATGGTCAGTGTTGCAATATTGGACAAAGTGTTATGATCGGATCTCATAATATAGTTTGACATAAGCTGTGCCTCTCTTTCTTCTGAATCTGTTTGGTTGATAGTTACAATCTTACAATCTGCACCGAACCTCCCTGGCACGCTCGCTGCACTGTGCAGGTCATCGCCGTGCTTCCCCGGAGCGCCGTGCCCGGTGCATGAAGTTGTCAAGGAACGTTTGTCGGCACAACAAAAAAGCCGATGTATCAATATCCTCAAAAGAACAGACTATCCTCTCTAAAGATATCTGGCTCTTCCATGTATATTGATTACATCCGCTTGCTCATCAAGCTATATAAATACTATAGATTACAGTTTAGCAGGCCAAAACGCCTTTGTCAAGCTGATTTTTAATTTTTTTGTTTTTTTTGCAACTCACCTCTGCACAAATAACGGACAGAACGCCTCGCGAACTGTCCGTTATTTTTATTCCCATTCTATGCGCGGTCGCGTGCCTTATTCATCATCCTGTAGACAAAGAATACCACTGCGCCTTCCGCCAGCGCGATCAGCAACATTGTCACTGTCCAGCGGTCTGCGATAACGATGGATGCTCCTATCTTCTCCGTCAGCACAAACACTGCCGCGGAACAGATCGCGGGAATCAGGCTGACCATCCAGAGAGAACTGCCTGTCTCCTCCGCTTCCTCTTCCCTTCTGCGGATAGATCCGACCACCGTCAGGATCGCCCCCGCCGCCGTCAACAGCATCAGGAGAAGATTCATAATCGCCCAGGATGCACTGGGAGCGGCCATCGGGACTTCCTCGTCCCCGATGTTTATCACTTTCTCCGGCTCCTCCTTCTCTTTCACTTCCTCCGGTTCTGCAGCCGCCAGTGGTACATTCTCATCCTCCAGCTGTGCCGGTTCCTCCGCGGGCCGCGGTGCCGGTGAAGGTGCCGTCGCTGTCGGCTGTGTCGGACCAGGCGTCGGCGCGACAGGTCCCGTCACTGCTGTCGGCTGTGGTACAGGCGTCAGCAGTGGTGAAGCCCCGCCCGGGTTGAGTATCTCGTCGCGGCTGCTGCTTCTGTTTCCGCTGCTGCCACTGCTTCCGCTGCTGCTGTTTCCGTTGTCGGTACTGCCGCCATTTTTGTCTCCACCGGATGTCGGAACGGTCTTCACGGTATATTTGCCGTTTGACAGAACTGCTCCGTACTGATTCGGCATTACAGCAGATGTCAGTTCTCTTTTATTCACTTCATCATAATATATCTTCTGTGTGCTGTATGTACCGCCGGTGATCCATGTCTTTTCAGGTGCATAATCCGAAATACAATATCTGTCCTCGGAATAAGTAAAATCTCCGCCCTCCACTTTCAGCTCGCCGCGTTTCGCTTTATCCGCTCCGGCAAGGTCATCAATACCATTATAAACCAAAGCATTGTTTCCCTTAAATATGCCGCTTTTGATTACTGCTTTGCCATAGTTCACTACCCCCCAACGGTCACAGTCAAATATTCCTCCGTTGATAGTCACTTCACCGTAAGCTTCATTCTTGACATCGATCTTCCCGTGATTAAAATATCCCCCGTTTATGGTCATTTTAGCAATCGGCGTATCTTCAGGTGTCGGAGTTTTATCATCTTTCTTTGTTCCCAGGCCATTGCGAATCATACTGGTGAAAGAACCATTCTGCAAAATAGTAAGATCCGTATCATCGTCCTTCCCATCGCCGATGACCATCTCACCGCAATTTACAATCGTATACCAGGAATTATCTCCGCTATTATCCGTAGTTTTTCCATTCTCTTTGCTTCGGTTATATGTACCGCTGTTCAGCTGAACAAAGCCTCCTGCTTCATTCAGGATCGCCGCGGCCTGATGGCTCACATTGTCAACCGTTCCGGGGCCATTCACAGTCAGATTTCCGCCGTCTGCTACAGTAATAGTATGCTTCCCCTTACCGTCAACATTTGTCAAAGTAAAGCCGCCTAAATCAAAAGTAATCTTCTTATCTGCAGTGACGCATTCCGTTACATCAGTAAGCAGGGTAACCACGCTGCCATCACCTGCCGCCTCGATCGCTTCCTGCAAAGTGGGATACTCCTTCTCATCCACTTTCGCTACTTTTGCGGTTTTATCAACGACCTTATAGTATATTTTCCCATCTTCCTCTACTTTTTCAAGTTCATGGGTCTCTTTTTTACAGTATTTTCCATAATACTCTGCATAAGTTTCGTCCGCTTCGCCCAAATAACTTCCGCCGGTAAGATTGACCTCCAGTTTTCCTTTCTTTATCTCGCTGAAATTAATTGCGACTTTCATCGACTTGCCGTCAATTTCAGTCTCTGCATTAGATGTAAACTTGCCACCCTCCAAATTAACATTTATATCAGATTTATCGTCCACAAGAGAGTTATCCGTCTTAACGTATCCGTATATCGCACAAGCTCCCGTAATTTCTGCATCCCTCACCGTCATATCAATAATATGATTGGATATACTTTTACGGATCATTATACCCGCCCCGGAAGATTCACTATAGCCATCTCCTTTAATACTATTTCCGTTTCCTGTAATTTTAGTGTCGCTTCCACTGATATTCAGTATGCCGTTTGAAACCACAATACCATTCTTGCCGGTAATCGTTCCGCCAGTAATATTTACTTTATTTAAGTTCTCTCTGTCTATTCCATTTATCTTACTCTCCAGAGAGATTGCCTGACTGTCCGCAGAAATTATCTTTGCTCCCGGATAAACATTGAGCGTGTTATTGTATCCATAAGAATAACTACTATAATTTGTGGCAGCATCAAATTTTATCCCATCATACTGAGTTTGCACACTTCCATATACATTTACTATAGAATCATTTTCTACTATCTTTATTCCAACAGCATTCCCTGCAGCCTCTATAAAACCGCTTTTCCCTACGGTAAGCTCACTGTCTCTTACCTCCACTGTAGAATTATCTACATTCGTACCAGAGGAAGAAACCTCACCTTCTATAGTTAAATCGCTTCCCCGACTACCAAAAATACTGTTATCTTTTCCGGTAACTACAGTTCCTTTCTCCACAACAACCGTACCGCCGCGAGAATCTACTACAGCCGCTTCATTATTTGATAAATACTTACCGCCGGATAATCTTAACTCTCCTCCGTCTTCAACACTAAATATACTGCTGTTCCCAGTAGCCTGAATTGTACTGCCAGTTCCATCTACTGTCAGCTTTCCGCCGCTTCCCACCGTAATGGTAGCATCATATCCGTCGCCCTGCACTGTCTTCCCATTCAGCTTCAGAATAACCTCGCTCTTCACAGTAACACGTTCATTCACATTATCCAACAAAGTAACGGTATCGCTTTTCCTCGCTACATTGATTGCATCCTGCAGCTTAGAATAGCTTCTTCCATCCACTTCCACTGCCTCTACCGTTTTATCAAAGACCTCGTAGTATGTCACTCCGTCTTCTGTTATCTTTCTGAGATCATATTTATCATTATCATAATACTTCTTATAGTAGCTCTTATAAGCCTCTTCTTTACCCGCATCGCCGAAATATCTTCCGCCTTCGAGGGATAAGTTATCTCCCATGTCAACCTCAAACCGAAACGCGGTTTTCAGTTCCTCGCCCTCTATATTGGTGGTCACCGCAGTCGAAATATACCTGCCGCTCTTTAATGTGACATTTTGCGCACCACGAAAGATACCATCTCTTCCATATATCGCACAGGCGCCCTTGATTGTAGCTGCCTCAACAGTTACCTTTATATCCTTATTCTCGGTATTTCCCGAATCAAGTCTCACACCGGCTCCGACATTCTCATATGGGAATATCTTTTCACAATCGCCTGTGATCACAGTATCTGCCCCGCTGATCTTCAGCGTTCCACTGCAAATCGCAATGCCGTCTCTACCACTGATAGTTCCTCCGGTAATGTTTGCGGAATCGCCAGTACTTTCCAACTTAATTGCCGCCGTATTTGAAGAACTTATTTTTGCGCCGGAAAAAACATTAACAGTGTTGCTCTTTCCATCCACTCCACATGTAGAATAAATTCCAAAATTATCAGCCTCTAATGTTCCATATACATTTATAGTGGCGTAACCTTCTCCCGTTACCTTTATTCCATCATTTTGGGATTTTATCACTCCATCCTCCGCCACGGTTATCACAGCACCGAAACCATCTGCATAAATCGCAATCCCATTACTCTCAAGCGTTCCGCTTTTCACCATGATATTTCCACCTTCGCCAACCAGAATAGCCTGCCAATAACTGGAGGATAAGGTATGACCATCCAAATCTACAGTAACCTCACAATACTCAGGAATCCTTATAACATCACTAACAGATATATCTTTCGTTAACTGAATGCAATCATAGCCATATTCATTTTTTCCAATGGCATCTTTTAACTCCTCCTCACTGCTCACCAGCCAGGGATCTGTCTCCGTTCCACTCCCCGCCAGTTCCTCCAGCAAATTCACCCCCTCAAAACTCTCAATCGCCTCATATCCAACCTTCACCTCGTCAAGCGCCTTCTCCTCCTCGCTCAGCGCCCCGTAAAGCTTCTTTGTCTTTTCCACCGCCGCAAACACTTCCTCGGCCTCAGCGTCATTCTCCTGAAGCTTCATGATCTGATCGAGCGCAGCTAAGAAAGCCTGCACTGCCTCAGACTTTCCCTGTTCTTCCGGTGCTTTCTCCGGTTCGGATTCCCCGGCTCCCACCTGCTTCGTGTCCGTCTTCTCCTTTTCCGATGCTTCGCTCTCCTCCTTCGGCTCCGCTTTTTTCTCTTCAGAAATCTCCTCCGAAACCGGCACTTTCTTTGCTTCCTGCACCTTCTCCTCTGTCGGCGTGACGCTTACCTTTCCTGCGGGTGAATTCCCGGATATACTCTCCTCCGAAACCTCATTCCCCTCCGCGAACGCGACCGCGTTCGGCGATCCGAGCATCATGCTGGAAGCCACCAGCACAGCGAGCAGCCTGGCCAGTTTTTTCCTCGTCCTCATGTTTCCCCTTCTTTTCATACCATTTCCTCCATACAAAGCTTCCGACACAAAGCATTCGGAAGTCAAACCATCACACCGTCTCCATTCCTCAATCTTGCGTCACACTATTTCTATCAGTAATCAAAATTTATATATACACTATAATTATACCCTCCCGGAAAAGGGGCGTCAACAAAAAGTGTTTCCGGTTTTACAGGAAAAGAGCCGCGGCACTTTCCGTGCCCCGGCCTTCAATTTCTTCCTTTTAATTTTCTTCCGGCAGATCCTCGCCCTCTGATTCCGGCGCCGCTTCCGCATCGCCGCCCTCCGTTCCCAGCGCGCTGTCCGCCCTGTCCTTATATTTCACGCGGTAAATCCGCATCAAAGCCTCGTCGATACGGCTCTGCAGCGCCTCATCCGCCTGCGCCGCCTGCAGGAGTCCTGTGTAGGCCTCCTCAAAATTCTCCGGCATATAGATCATATCCGCCCCGGCTTTCAGCGCTCTCTCGGCTGCCTCCGCCGAGGTATAGTAGTCGGTGATCGCCGTCTCATTGAGGGCGCCCGTGATCACGACCCCGTCAAACCCCAGATTATTGCGAAGCAGCCCTATCGCCGCCGAGGAGAGACAGCAGGGCGTATTGTCACCGGTCAGCGCCGGTGCGGAGATCGTCCCGACCATCGCAAACTCGCTGCCTGCGCTGAACGCCGCCTGATAAGCGGGAAATTCTACACTCTCCATGTCGTTCTGGCTGCGCTGTGTGTCTGCCATTCCCTCCGCCGTTGATTCCGTAACTGCACCGAGGCCGGGAAACGTTTTGACACAGGCGCTGACACCCATTTCCGTCAGTCCCTTCACATAGGCTGCCGCCATCTCTCCCACCTGAGCGGGATCAGAGCCGAAACTCCGATTCCCGAGAACGCTGTCCTCCGACACCTTCACATCGGCCACCGGCGCCAAATTCAGGTTAAAGCCGTATTCCGCAAGATAAGCCCCCATATCACTGCCCGCCATATGCGCGCCGTCCGTACCGCTCACCGAAGCCATATCCACCACTTCCGTGACAGACAGTTTGGAGGCCAGAACAGAGTTTTCGCCGCCCTCCTCATTGATGGCCAAAAACAATGTCTGATCGATGAGTGCCGTATTGCTCAGGAGTTCTTTCAGCTGATTCTCATCGGTAATATTATTTTCCGTGTATACAAGACCTCCCACTTTATACTTTTCAAGCGCCTCTTTCGTGGTGTCTCCCGCCTTAGTCACTTTCTGAACACCCGTGAGCTGCTCCGGCGTCACCATAAAGAGAGCCGCCACTTTGTCTTCCAGGGGCATCTCCGCTATCCGTGCAGTCACAATAGAGTCTAACGGACTGAGTGCTTCCTCTGCAGGCTCTTCCTCCTGCACCTCCATATCCACAACCGGCTCCTCCTCCTGCTCCAGCGCAGCCAGCTGCTCCTCCAGATCTTTCTCCTGTTTATTCGACTGAAATTTCTGTATAATTTTTCTGCCGCCTAAAAAACAACCGCCCAACGCGCCGGCCACCAGCATAATAACCGCAATATAGGCAAGAATCTGATTTCTGATCCTTCTCGCTTTTCTGCGCGCCCGTCTCGCGTCCTCGTTATTCCGTCTGCCGCCATCTTCCTCCTCGTCATCTTCCTCTATCTCATCGTCATCCTCTTCATAATCGTCGTCATCATCCTCATCGTCATCTTCATAATCGTCATCATCCTCTTCGTCGTCATCATCCTCTTCGTCGTCATCATCCTCATCGTCGTCTTCATAATCGTCTTCATCGTAATCGTCATCCATCATCAGAAAACGTCTCTTTTTATATTCCTTTTCCGCCTTTTTATTTTTTCTCATAATATCCTCATTCCACATACTTTTTTATAAATTATACCCTATCCATCAGCAAATTTCTACAGGAAAAGTCAAAAAAACGGCAGCATCAGCAAAGAGGGTATTAATCGCTATCGACTAATACCCTCTTTAAACTATGCTGTCCAATGGTCTTACCTCCATTTTCCATTTTTATCTATATGAAATTTTTGGTCTTCCGCTTCCTTTCCATTCTCTCTGCTTTGTACCTTTGTACTGTAACGTTCTCTTCTTTTTCTCTTTTCTTTCCTCTTTTCTTCTCTCTCCGTTACGCTTTTCAGATGTACTCGTCCGCTTCAGTTTGTTTCTGGTTCCCTATTCATTTATGGTAAAGATTTAAGTTTTAGGTGGTCCGTACCTCCTTTGCTTAGATTTCATGATTTATATATTTATCGGTGTTCATCCCGTACCATCAATTCATTTGTGAATTACCTTCTGATCTCTCATCCGGTTTTATAGTATTCTTTTATCCTTCTATATTTCGATCTTAAACCTTGTTTTTAATCGCTATATTCTGATTTGGAATGCTTTTTAATGGCCCATTGGTCTGTCCCACCTTTATCATGTTTTATTTTTTCGGATCACTGCCTTCATCTTTTATTTTGTTTTGGATTCTGAACTTTACCTGTCCATTGGCCCTTACCTCTCTCTTCTTATTTCTTTTTAGGTCTTACCTTACCTTCTCATTGGACTGTACCGCCTTTTCTTTTTCTCTCTGTTTGTTTATGTCTTTATTATATCACCTTCTTTTTAATTGTCAATACATTTTTTGAAAAAAATTTAAATTTTTTTATTCTTCCCTTTTTACCTATTTTATTTTTGAATTTTCAGAAAATTCAGACGATTTATCAGTCATCTTTTGTCTTGCTTTTGCCACAGGCACAATGTAAAATGAAAGCGGAATATCAACAGGAAAAAACAGGAGGACCCTATCATGAACAATTTGCAAGCCGCTTTTAACACAGCTGTCCCGGGTATCATCATGAATCTTAAGAAGCGGAACATCGAAGCTTTCTACTATGAAAATTCAACGGCCATGGTCGAAGATATCCTGACAAAGATCCCGGCCGGCAGCTCCGTTTCCTGGGGCGGATCCGAATCTCTCAGGGAATGCGGTCTCATGGACGCCATCAAGGACGGTTCCTACACTCTGATCGACCGCACCGCCGCAAAGACCCCGGAGGAAAAGCAGGAGATCTACGGCCGGGCAGTTATGGCGGATTTCTACCTTATGAGCACCAACGCCATTACATACGAGGGGGAGCTGATCAACATTGACGGCGTCGGAAACCGACTCGCCTGCCTGATGCACGGGCCGAAAGAAGTCTTTATTATTATCGGCATGAACAAGTTCGTCGGTTCCATCGACGAAGGGATACATCGAATTGAAAATATTGCCGCCCCTGCCAATGTACAGCGCCTGAACCGGAATACCCCCTGCCATACGCTGGGCAAATGTGCTCACTGCTTCTCGGAGGAGAGCGTCTGCAGCCACACGGTCATCACCCGCCGCAGCCCCCATCCCGGCAGGATCAAAGTTTTTCTTGTTCCGGAATACCTGGGATACTGAATATCATCCGGCCCAATCCAAAAGAACCACCCCGCATCAATCGCGGAGTGGTTCTCTTTTTATATTCTTCTCTATTCTTTCAATGTGAACTGTTTCTCCAGATTCGTCATTGTCTCAGCCTGCGCAAGCATCTCCTCACTGGTTGCCGAAAGCTCTTCGGCAGCAGCGGAATTGGACTGTACGATCTCGGAGATCTGGTTGATACCGATCTCCACCTGTCCCATGGACTCTGCCTGCTCGGAAGAAATCTGAGCCAGACCGGAAACGGTTCCTGCGATCTGATTTACACCTTCTACTACTTCTGCGATGGAACCTGCCGCATGACCCGCAACACTGTTTCCATCCTCGATCTCCTGCAGAATACCCTCGATCAGACGGCGGGTATCCACTGCGGACTTACCGCTCTGGTCTGCCAGTTTGCCGATCTGATCAGCCACAACCGCAAAGCCCTTGCCTGCCTCGCCTGCTCTCGCCGCCTCGATGGAAGCGTTCAGAGACAGCAGATTTGTCTGGCTTGCAATGTCCTCGATCTCGGAAATGATGTTTCCGATCTGCTGAGATGTCTCGTTGATACGTCCCATAACTTCCATGAGTTTTTCCATCTCGCCGCGGCTTGCATCCGCTTTCTCGGAGTATTCCTGTGCCTGCTCGTAAGATTCTTTTGTCTTCTCTGCCGTGTGATTTACAGCCTCGGTGATATTTGCGATCGTAGCCTGCAGCTCTTCCACTGCTCCTGCCTGATCCGTAGCACCCTCTGCCAGAGACTGTGCCGCTTCCGCGAGTCCGCTCGCACCTACGGATACCTGCTCGGATACGTCCCTGATGCTATGTAAAGCTTCATTCATCTTATTGATCGTATTGTCCATGCCCATGGCAATAGCCGACAGATCTCCAATAAACATTTCCGGATACTGGGATGTCACAGTCCAATCGCCGTCAGCCAGGCCTACCAGAGCCTGTTTCAGATCCTGAATGACACCGCACAGCACACGGCTCATCTCTCTGCCGGATTTCATCATATCGCCGACTTCATCCGGGCGGTTATATACAGGGAAGTCGCTCTCCAGATCACCCTTAGAGAACTTGTCAAATCTCTCTGACAATTCCATGAGGGGCTTCGCGATCCCCATCGCAACTTTCGTTCCCAAACTCATCGCGATAAGGATTCCGATCACGATCAGCACAATGATCGCCACAACGACCACATACACCACGATCTCCAGCGTCTTGCTGAGTGCGGTGCCGGTGCTGGTCTTGGATTCCATGAGCGCCTCCATATAGGCGTATGCCTCCTGATAAGCGGGTCCCATCTCTTCAACGGCTTTCTCCTGAGCAGCACGGCTTCCTTCCCCGCCGCCGTCCGTCATCCCCTGGACCTCTGCCTCAATCTGGAAATATTTATCTACGGCTATCTCCAGCTGCGCAAAGCTTTTCTGCGCATCCTCCGATACCAGCCCTGCGCCGACAGTTTCCATTTCTTTCTCAAACTCTGTCCTTACCGACTCATAATCCGCATATATTTCACGAATCGCTTCTTCATCGTCATATCCGATGATCGCGCGAGTGTCACTGCGCAGATTCGAGAAATTGGTCATCATCCTCCCCACATCGCCCTGCGCAAAACCATAGTTCACAAGAGCCGCCGAATATTGGCGCCCCATGACAAATGATGCAATGGCGGCAATGATTCCTGCAGTGCTCAACAACACCGCCACGATCAGAAAGCTCGTGGTTAGCCGTTTCTGAATCCTCATATTTGCTAAATTCATTCCAAAACTCCCTCACTTTCGTATATTTTTATATGTTACATTTAAATAGTATTTTAGAGCAAAAATATTGCGAAGTCAAGCAGTATCTTTAAAAGAGACAGCCTATATTTTCCATAATATATACAGTTCAAAAACATAAAGATTACATAAAAATTTTTGTTGACAGAGAAATGTGAAAATGGTATTATGATAAACGTGGTTGGAAACCATACCCCAAAATGCGGAAGTGCTGGAATTGGCAGACAGGCTAGACTAAGGATCTAGTGTTGGAAACGACGTGAGGGTTCAAGTCCCTTCTTCCGCACCAGATAATGATAATCCGAACCCAGTTCCAATCGGGGACGGTTTTGGATTTTTAGTATATCTTAAGTGTTAAAACAAAAGCGGCGGTATCGTGTGCGATACCGCCGCTTTTGTTACTCAAAAAAAGAGTGGATTTTTATGAGAAGTTCCGCTATAATACAAGATATAGGCAGGAGGTAATGTATGAGTACTATAATTGGTGAAGTATCAATACCTGCTGACGATCAGGGATTTGTTTTAATGCAATGTCCCCTATGCGGGGAATTTTTTAAAATAAAACCAGAGGATTATCATGCAGAAGATGTTATTGAAATATGGTGTCCAAGTTGTGGTTTAAAAGCGGAAAATTATTTTACTGATGACGTGATAGAGCTTGCGTTAAAAAAGACAAAGAATTACGCAAATGATCTAATATATAACGAGATGAAAAAGTGGGAGAAGAAATTCAAAGGTTCATTTATCTCGTTCAAGGCAGGTAAAAAGCCGCAGCATGAAGAAGAATATCCTATTAAGTATGGAATAGAAGCTTTAGAAGTTGAGGAATATCCTTGCTGCAAGCGGGAAGCAAAAATCAAACCAATTTATAAAATGTGCGGGAGTTATTGCCCGTTTTGTGGGGTAAGGTATGAAGAACATTGATAAAAAACAGTTGAAAATAATTTCCATGGAATTTAGAACAATTGCTAACCGTTTGATTACATGCAATCATCAGACTGGAATGGCTTTATTGAAGAAATTTATGGCTTATATTGACGAAAACGAAATTATATCAGAGTACATAAAGCAATATGTTAATCCAGACGATTTTGAACCGGTTGAAAGAGGGACTTGCTTCTCCTCAATGGGCGATACAAAACAAGAGGAAATCTCTTATACATATCAGTATTTGAAATATGCTGTAGAGAATTATCACAACTTTTATCATGATATGGCTTTTCGTTATGCAAGGGAAGCGAATGATGCTGTAAAAGAATTTTGTAATCGAATAGTACTTCCTTTTGTCAACTATATTGAAGGGTATCTTACGGAAATAGGCATTCAGATGGGATATGATGAGGATAAAAAATTTATGATTAATGTAAATGGTGGCGTGGCACAAGTAAATGTAGCAAATGATAACGCAACAGTTCATGCAACTCAAAGCAATGGCATTGATGTTTCTCAATTAGAAAACATTATCTCTGATATTATGAAACACATGCCTACTGATATTACACAAGAAGAACAGGAGCAAATAAGTGACAGTGTTGAAGTAATCCGAGCTGAGGTACAAAGTGCAAGTCCTCGAAAGGGGTTTATTAAAACAGCGCTGAAAGGATTACAAGCTATCAATGGAACTGCACAATTTGGAGCAGCTATTGCTACATTAGTTCAATTT
>CANRWP010000041.1 GCA_947643595.1 uncultured bacterium
TAACAAAGAAAAAAGCCTGATTTTATGCGGGCTGTGGCGTTTTGCAAACGCCTAATTATAATGTTTTTGAGAGGAAAATACTATCGATTTTGCTTTGCAGATTTGCGCGTATTGTTGACAGAGATATCTTTTATTCCGTTCCATAATTGATAATTTGAATTGCTGATCATTCTACAATAGCATATAATAATGGAAAAGAATAGAAAGGTGGTATGATCATGGCAGGCCAAATCCGATCAGTTGCGCCCTGCCGTTGATGTAATTACAGATTTAAGACAGGAGCTACAGTAAGGAATAATCGCTTGCCCATTTAATGGGCATAACCCCTCAGCGAATGGAAGGCAGTAAAATGAAAAATAAAGATTTTGCATGGAAGTGCTGGCATTTTTTTGTGATTTTCTGGCCGTTGTTATGCTTTGTTTTTATGGGGATCATTATAGGGCAGTCGGACAGAACCGTGGATGAACGAATAGCGGATGTGGGATTTACCGTTATTTCCCTGATTTTCTTTGCGATGGGGATGTCGATACGCCGTCGTCTGTTGAAGGAGCAAAGAACCGCCGTCGCCCTGACAACGGCCGTTGTGGTCTCCGGGGGAAGGCAGAAACGCACAGGGAGAAATCCGGAATATTATCCTGAGTTTGAGTTTCAGGCAAACGGGGTAAACTACAGAGTCAGATCCCACGGAGGATCCGGATCCCGGCTGGTGAAAGAGGGGGATCAGGTAGATTTATATTACACGCCGGAAAATCCGAAGCTATTTTACGTGCCTGCGCTGCAAAAGTATGCCAGGCGCTGTTCCCGTCTTTATTGTGGTATCGGTATCCTGTTTCCCCTGTTTGGCCTGTTTGCTCCGCAGATAAGAGCTCTGTTTTCTTTTTTGCCATAATGGGATGCCTGTAACAAAAGAACATTGTCAAAACCGCAGAATTAAAGTATACTACTGTTTATGGCAGTAATGTCAGGGCAGAAAATACATTTTTGTGCGGCAAACAGAAAAGAGAGGGCTGCCTTTGGCGGCGGGGGAATATGAGTAAACTGGATGAACAGATAAAACTGTTGGAGTGGAAGGATCTGGGCGACGAGCGTGGGAATCTCGTGGTGGTCGAGGGGAATATGGACATTCCCTTTGAGATCAAACGGATCTTCTATATATACGGCTCTGATGACACGGTTGTCAGGGGGCAGCACGCCAATAGAAACTCGGAGTTTGTGATGATCAATGTCTGCGGGACGAGCAGAGTGAAGGTTGACAACGGCACGGAGAGCCGCATCATCGAGCTGAACAGGCCAAGGATGGGGCTTTATTTGAAAAACAATGTGTGGAAAGATATGTATGATTTTTCACCGGACTCCATTCTGTTGGTGCTCGCCAGCGAATATTATGACGAGAAGGAGTATATCCGGGATTATCAGGAATACTTAAAGTATATGAAAAAGGTGGAGCAGAGTGAGTAAATTATCGATCGTGGTGCCGGTTTATTATAACGCGGATACGCTGGAACTTTTGTATGAGGATATGCAGAGAAAGGTTCTGGACAAGCTGGAGGAGTACGAGATCGTCTTCGTGGACGACGGTTCGGGGGACGATTCCTGGGAAGTGATGAACAGGCTGCGGGAGCGGGATGCGCATGTCAAGTGTGTGAAGCTTTCCCGCAATTTCGGCGAGCACGCGGCCCTTTTAGCGGGGCTGTCCGCCAGCACCGGGGACTGCGCCGTGACGAAGCAGGCGGATCTGCAGGAGGATTCCGCGCTGATTTTGGAGATGTACGAGAGCTGGAAACGGGGCAACAAGGTGGTGCTGGCCGTCCGAAAAGAGCGTAAGGAAAATCCCGTCAAGGTATTTTTCGCGAACATGTATTACAGGATCATCCGCAGCATGGTCAACAAAAACATGCCGGCGGGCGGATGCGACTGCTATCTGGTGGACAGAAAGGTCATCGAGGTTCTGGAGCGGCTGGATGAGAAGAATTCTTCCCTGACGCTGCAGGTGATGTGGGTCGGCTTTCAGACGGATATGATCTATTTTGTGCGGCAGGATCGGGAGATCGGGAAATCCCGCTGGACGCTGTCGAAAAAAGTGAAGCTGGTGATGGATTCGGTGATGAGCTTTTCCTATTTCCCGCTTCGGTTTATGTCCGGGCTGGGCATTGTGTTCAATATCCTTGCGTTTATCCTGCTGGTCAGCGTGTTTGTGGAGAAGTTCACGAAGGGGACCCCGATCCAGGGCTGGGCGTCTCTGATGTGCGTGGTGTTGTGCGCCTCGGGGGTACTGATGCTGATGATGGGGATCCTGGGAGAATACATCTGGCGCACGTTGGATGCGGCGAGAACGCGCCCGCCCTATATCGTGGATGAGGTGAAGGAAGTAAGGGAGAAGAAAGAGTAAGAGCGCATTGAAAAACAGGAGAGAGAAAGTAAAGACAATACTGATCGTTTTAAGCATTTTTGCGGCTGTGAAAATGCTTTTTTTTGCATTCGGACTGGACGAGGAGTATCAGCTGGTCATGGCTTACCGCAATGTGAGGGGGGATAAGCTGTTTCTCACGATGTGGGAGCCCCACCAGACGTCGGCGTTTCTCTGCGCCCTGCTGATGCGGCCGTATCTGACGATTGTTGGAACCACGGGGGTCGTGATCTGGCTGCGGCTCTGCGGAACACTGATCCATCTGGGGGTGAGTTTTTACCTGTACAAAGTTTTGCGGAGGATGGTCAGCGGAGACAGCGCTTTTTTGCTGGGGTTAATTTATTTCAATACGATCCCGAAGCAGATCATGCTGCCGGAGTTCGGGATCATGCAGGTGTGGTTTCTCACATTGCTGTCGCTCTTTCTGACACAGTATTATGACACTGGCGTCAGCGATGAAAAGGGCGGAAACAACACCGGTGCCGGCAGCAGAAAATACCTGATATATGCGTCGGTTGCCCTTGTTCTGGAGGTGCTCGCCTACCCTTCCTGCGTCCTGCTGTATGTTCTGGTTTTGTGGATCCTCTGGCGGCGTTCGGGGAGGAAGCGGTTTGCGGATATGGGGATCGTGACGGGCATTTGCGGACTCTGCGGTGCCGTCTATCTGGGACTGCTTTTGCGGAATAACACGCCGGAAGAGCTGCTCGGTACGCTCTCCTCTATTGTGAACGGCGATATCACGCATTCCCTGACCTTTGCAGACAAACTGTTTGCGCTGGGGAGGGATGTACTGTTCCCGGCAGCGCTCTGCGCGGGAATCTTTTTGCTGGCGAAAGCGGCGGCGTATCTGAGCGTGCGGGCAGTGAAAGGGCGGAAAGGGGGGGAGATTTCCAGGTGTGGAGCGGAGCTTATCTGGATCACCATGCTTTCCTGCCTGACGGAACTCTGCTATTGGGTGGTTTTCAATGCAGGGTACGAGTCCATGCAGATTCATCTGATCGTGTTTGCGGTTCTGGGGATACTGTATGCTATCCGCGGCGGCAGAGAGAAGGAGGGATCTCCGGAAACGTTCTCGGACAGAAGGCGGCTGCAGAGAGGACTTCTGTTGGACGGCATCCTTCTGGCGGGGGGAGCTCTGCTGGCGGTGCTGTATCTGACGGATCTGGGTCTGATGGATTCCCTGCCCCACGCCATGACGGCGGCGTTTTTCGGGATGACGATAGTTATTTTATGTTGTGAGGATGAAAATAGGGCAGGGGAGGCAGGATCGCGCAGGGCAGAGCATGAGTGCGGTAAAAGACGAAATCCCGCTGCATTGCTTCGGGCCGTGCTTCTGCTCTGGGCTTTTACGGCGATCTTCGGGAAGGGCTACACACTGCGCTCCGGCACGGGGTATCACAATGTGCTGCAGAGCGGCGGCATCCTGAAATATGGACCGGCGGCGGGGACGATCTCCGACTACATGTGCGCCTATATCTACAACTGCGACTATGAGGACTGGCAGGGCAGGATACAGGAGGGGGACAGGGTGCTGATCATGGTGGATCAGGTCATGAACCTGGGGACGATCCAGTATCTGTTTCAGGATGTGGAGATCTCCCACTACTCTATCGTAAATCCGACGGCTTACGATGAGAGACTGGCGGAGTACTGGGAGATGTTTCCAGAGAAGACGCCCAATGTCATCATTGTGGATGACTGGTATGGTCAATTGATGACGGACCCGGAGGGCTGGCTGATGCGGTATGCGGAGGGAGATTTCGGCTACACTTCGATGGAGGAAGGGCGCTATATACGGATCTACAGAAAGGAACAGGATTTTCCGGTGTCCTGAACCAATTTTTGTATAAAAGATTGCCTCCCTGCGCACTTTATTATAATAAGTAAAGTGTGCAGGGAGGATTTTCATTTGATGGGACAGCAGAATAAAAAAGCGGGAACAGGCGGAAACGGCATTGCGGCGGGAAGCCAGAGTTTCGTGCCGGAGAGGCCGGTCTATGTCAGACAGAGCGCCTGCGTGGCGGGAACCAAGGAGAGCGAGGGGCCGCTCGGCGAGCTGATCGATATGGTGGGCAAGGACGATCTGTTCGGGTGCAAGACCTGGGAGGAGGCGGAGAGTACGCTGCAGAAGGAGGCGGTGACCCTGGCTCTGGGAA
Source organism: uncultured bacterium (assembly GCA_947643595.1). Lineage (GTDB taxonomy): Bacteria > Bacillota > Clostridia > Lachnospirales > Lachnospiraceae > 1XD8-76. Next base: position 4,564 of record CANRWP010000041.1, read on the forward strand.
AAGCGGGGATGAAAGCGGAGGAGGTGCGCTATCTGTTTGCGGGCGATCTTCTGGGTCAATCTACGGCATCATCGTTCGGTGTGGCCTCCTTCGGCATCCCGCACATGGGCGTGTACGGGGCCTGCTCCACCTGCGGGGAGACGCTGGGGCTCGGAGCGATGGCGGTCTCAGGCGGGATGGCGGAAGATGTCATCTGTGTCACATCCAGCCATTTTGCCAGCGCGGAGAAGGAATTCCGCTATCCTTTGGCCTACGGAAATCAGCGGCCGCCCTCCGCTACGTGGACGGTGACAGGCAGCGCCGCCTTTCTGCTGACTTCTAAAGTCAGCAAGAGGAACCGGGCGGAGATCACTGGTGTGACAAACGGAAAGATCGTGGATTATGGGATAAAGGATTCCCTGAATATGGGAGCCTGCATGGCGCCTGCCGCCTGTGATCTGATCGCCGCGAACCTGAGGGATTTCGGCAGAAAGCCGGAAGACTATGATAAGATTATCACCGGAGACCTGGGGCTTGTGGGGCAGAGAGCGCTGATCGATCTGCTGAGAGAGAAAAATATCGATATAGAGAAGCGGCATGTGGACTGCGGCATCGAGATATACGACGGAAATATCCAGGATGTGGGAAGCGGAGGTTCCGGGTGCGGCTGCAGCGCGGTGACGCTCTCCGCCTATATTTTGAAAATGTTGGAGGAGAGCGTCTGGAAGAGAGTGCTGTTTGTCCCCACGGGGGCGCTGCTGTCCAAGACCAGCTTCAACGAGGGGATGACGGTGCCGGGAATCGCCCACGGAATCGTGCTGGAGAGCGTCGCCTCCTGAGGGATAAGACAGATATGACCAAAATAGTCAATAAATGGCAGAATAAAGATTAAAATTTCCTTAAATTTATGATTTTTCACTCCTTTTGACGAAAAAAGAGTTGACATGAAATGCCCATCGTGCGTATGATGATAGTAACATCGTATTTGTAGATGGATGTCGAGAAAGCCGGGGCATGGAAAGACTTGAAAGTCTGTGCCGCACGGCGGACAGGAGGAAAGCATGAAAATATGGAAAAAAATGACGGCGGTTGCGTTGACTGCCGCGGTTATCACAGCTACGCCGCTTACTGCCAGCGCAAAAAATGCCTGGATTGACGGAAATACACCGGAAGATATCACGAACAGGGTGGAGACAAGTACCGGAGAGTTCATTGCCCCCTCCGTTGTGACGGACTTTTACGCGACGGATCTTGTGGCGTTGGTTCCGGTTTCTCCCAAGAGTGCGTTTGACGCGGAGACAAAGGCGAATGTGAGCTACTATGCCGACGCGGCGACACATGTCTATGTAGCGAACAACAGAGAGTACGGCCAGCTCGCCAAGGCGGCCGTGGAGACCGCCAGGACAGCGGTGGGAGCGGAAGTTGGCCCTACATTTACCCTGAACCTTTTCCTGTACGAGGGGAATGCCTATAAGCCGTTGGAGAGCACAACCCAGAATATGACGTTTATGATGGAGATTCCGAAGTCTCTGCGATCGGTCGCCAGAGATTTTGCGGTGCTCAGACTGAATGCGGACGGCACGATATCCTATCTGACGGACCTGGATACGGATTCGAGAACGGTTACTTTTGAGACCAACTATTTCGGAACCTACAGTCTGTACTGCCTGGCATACGGCGGACATGGCTGCTTCGATGCCTATAAGCCGGTTCCGCAGCCGGTATATGCCTATACGGTGGATCTGGCTACGCTGCAGGCTCTGGGGATTCCGACAGACCCGGCTACCCTGGCGGCTCTGGGGATTCAGGTGACACCGGTAGCACCGACCTATGCGGTGCAGTAGACAGAATGACTTATCCCCCGCAGTGAGCGCTGCGGGGGTTTTTTAAAGGCGGCGATATGAGAAAAATGGAGTTTAAGATGGAGCGCGCCGGTCTGCTGAAGGAGGGCGATCGAGTCACTGTGACAGAGGGGGTGCTTCCGAGCAACTACTATTATACGATAGATCCCTCTCTGGCGATGTCCGGCAATTTTCCCTTTTCGCAGAGGATGACGGCTAGGGAGGGCATCGTGGTCAGCGTGGAGGAACGCTCGGCCGGATACTATGTGACGGCGGAGTTTGAGGATATAGGATAACAGCGGAAACGGAGGAAAAGATATGGTAAGGAAAATTGCGACAGATAAGGCGCCGGCGGCGATCGGACCCTATTCCCAGGGAATTGTGGCAAACGGATTTCTGTTTGCCTCAGGGCAGATCCCGATCGATCCTGCGACGGGAGAGATCAGAGGGGAGAATATCGAGGAGCAGGCTGAGCTTGTCATGAAGAATATCGGGGAGATCCTGAAGGAGGCGGGGATAACCTATGAGGATGTGGTAAAAACCACCTGCTTTCTGGCGGATATGGCTGACTTTGCAGCCTTCAATGCCGTCTACGAAAAATATTTCACCGGTAAACCCGCGAGAAGCTGCGTGGCGGTAAAACAGCTTCCCAAGAATGTACTGTGCGAAGTGGAAGTGACGGGTCTGGTGTAAAAACATATGGAAAAGAAAAGTAATATTATTCTGATCGGTATGCCCGGCGCGGGGAAGAGCACGGTTGGCGTTGTGCTCGCCAAGAGGAGGGGCTGCCGTTTTCTGGACAGCGATCTTCTGATACAGGAGAAATACGACGCTCTGCTGCATGAACTGATCGCGGAGCACGGGGTAGAGGGTTTCTGGAAGATCGAGGAGGAGGTCAATGCGTCCATCCTGGCGAGGCGGACGGTCATCGCCACCGGAGGAAGCGTTATCTACGGTCCCGCCGCCATGGCCCATTTCAGAGAGATCGGCAGGATCGTCTATCTGAAACTGTCCTGCGGCACGATAAGGGACAGGCTGGGAGATCTGAATGAGCGGGGAGTGACCATGCGGGACGGTCAGACGCTGGAGGATCTGTATCGGGAGAGGGTCCCGCTCTACGAAAAATATGCGGATATCATTCTGGACTGCGAGAAAAGGAGCATCCGGGAGATCGTTTCCGAGCTCTGTCAGGTATAAAAAAGAAAAGTCTCCACATACTAGATGCAAAGGTATGTGGAGGTTTTTTTATGGATTATTTTCATGCATTCTGGGTGGGCGGACTGATCTGCGCTCTGGCCCAGATTCTGTTGGAGAGAACAAAGATGCTGCCGGGAAGGATCATGGTGCTGCTCGTTTGTCTCGGCGCGGTGCTCAGCTTTGCCGGGCTGTATGACCCCCTGGCGGAATTTGCGGGGGCGGGCGTGACGGTACCGCTCATGGGATTCGGGCATAATCTGATGAAGGGGGTCAGGGAGGCGGTGGACGAGAACGGATTTATCGGTCTGTTCATGGGCGGTTTTAAGGCCGCGGCCGTGGGGACCGGGGCCGCGCTCATCTTCGGATACCTGGCCAGCCTTGTCTTTCAGCCTAAGATGAAAAAATAGAGAAAAGCGCTCACTCGTCGTGCGGGTGGGCGTTTTTTATACATAATATATAATTAAAACCGTAGCAATACTACATACGCGCGTGGAGTAACTGTTATGAGACAGGAAGGAGCAGGAGAATGATTCAGTTAAAAAGAAAATTTGAGGGTATCATTGTTGCGAATCTTACACCGTATGGGGCGGACGGCAGGTTGGACGAGGCTTCCTACCGCGCTCATATGGAGTTCATGATCGAGAGGGGAGTACACGGGCTGTTTCCGATCGGGACAATGGGGGAGGGGATCAACATTCCCCTGGAGGAAAAAAAGCGAATCGTGGACGTGCTGGTTGACCAAAACAGAGACAGATCAGATCTGATCGTCCAGGGGACATGCATCAACACGGAGCAGAGCGTCGAGTTTGCAAGATATTACTGTGAAAAGGGCGTGCACGCGATGGCTTTGATCACACCCTGGTTCTATCCCTGCGATGAGGAAAATCTGTACCGGAACTTCAAGGCGATAGCGGAGGCGGTGCCCGAGATGCCGATCTTTATCTACAACAACCCGGACAGAGCGAACAATAAGCTGACCGTGAAGCTCTATAAACGGCTGCTCGGTGATTTTGAGAATATTGTGGGCGTGAAAGACAGCAGTAAGGACATGGGGCTGTTCCAGGACTATGTGAACGAGGCGCCGAAGGAGGCCATCGCCATAAGCGGTTCCGACAGTCTGTTTTATCTGTCCCTGTGCGCCGGCGGCAAGGGGATTGTGACGGCGATCGCCAATTCCCACCCGGAGATATTTGTGGCGCTCTGGGAGGCGTACCATGCGGGGGATCTGGCGAAAGCCTGCGCGATCCAGAACGAGATCAACAAGATGAGGAGTATTTTTAAAATCGGACCGTACGCGTCGGCATATAAGTATGCGATCGGGAAGAGAGGTCTGACATTCGGGGGCTTCCGTCTTCCGCTCAGAGATCTGACCGGACAGGAGAAAGAGAAATTTGAGAGGGCATATGAGGAAGCAACATTTATCAAAAAATGGGAAAAGTAGAGGAGGGTTACCATGGGTAAAAAGAGAGTATTAGCGATGTTTATAGCACTTGCGTTGGCGGCCGGGCTGACCGCATGCGGAGGAAGCGCGGGCAGCGGCAGCGCTCCCGCTCTGGAGGATATGCAGGCTCCGGAGCAGGAGTCCGGGGAGGAAACGGCGCAGGCCGAGCCTTCGGGCGGCGGTGAGAGCTATGTGATCAAAGTGGGATATGGGACGAATCCGGGCCACCCCATAGATCTTGGCTCCATCCTGTTTGAGGAGGAAGTGGAGGCGAAAGCGAAAGAGCTTGGGTACGATGTGGACGTGCAGCTGTTTCCCTCGGCGCAGCTCGGCTCCGAGAAAGAGATGATCGAGCAGCTGCAGATGGGTACGCTTGACATGTGTCCGACGACGACCGGGCCGCTTGGTCTGTTCAATTCCCAGTATCTTGTGTTCGACCTGCCGTATCTGTTCTTAAATTACGATCAGGCGGACGCTGTCCTGGACGGGGAGATCGGCACGGAGATGCTGAGCGCTCTGGAAGACCAGAATATTGTCGGCCTCGCATGGTGGGAGAACGGTTTCCGTGAACTTACCAACAACAAAAAGCCGATCACAAAACCGGAAGATCTGAGCGGATTGAAACTGCGGACAATGGAGAACGATGTACATATCGATTTCTTCAGCGCGATGGGAGCTTCCCCCACGCCCCTCGGATTCGGCGAGATATACACTTCTCTCCAGTCCGGCGTTATCGATGGGCAGGAGAACCCGCTGTCGATCATCGCGGTGAATAAGTTTTATGATGTGCAGCCCTACACGACGATCTCCGATCATGTGTACTCCCCGGTTCCGGTGCTCTACAGCAAATCTCTGTATGAGAAGCTGCCGGCGGATCTGCAGGAGCTGGTAAAGACGACGGCCTACGAGGTGAGAACATATGAGAGACAGTCCGGAAGGGATGCCGAGCAGGAATATATAGATGAGATCGCGCAGAAATCGGAGATCTACACGCTGTGCGATGAGGAGAAAGCGGCGTTCCGTGAGATCGCGCTGGAGACATACGGCAAGTTTGAGGAGAAGATCGGCAAAGAACTGGTAGACAAAGTGACGGCTGCAGTGGATGAAGTGCAGTAAGGAGGCTGGGCAGTGGCAGAAATGATATTAAAAATAGAGCGGATCTGCCTGATGATACTCGGGCTGGCCATGACACTGGTCATGTTTATCAACGCATGCAGCCGCTACATTTTCAGCAGGACATTTCTCTGGGCGGAGGAGACCGTCAGGATCTGTTTTGTCTGGGCGATGTTTATCGCGATATCCGAACTTTTTGTCCGCTGGGGACACACCGGTTTCGATGTGTTCTCCGGAAAAAACAGATGGACGAAAGTGGTCTCCAGGGCGGTGACGGATATCGTGCTGATGGTGATCGGCTTCAACTTTGTATATTTCGGGAGAGCGATCGTCGCACAGGTGGGGTCGGTTCCGCTGGCCTCCACCAAGCTGCCCGGCATGGTGTTCTATATTCCGGGGATCCTGGCGGGAGCCGGGTGGATCGTGATCGGCATAGCGGACATCATTCAGATGATAAGGAAAAAGGGTGCGGAGTCTGAGGAGGTAAAAGAATAGTATGGGGATTCTTGGGTTATATCTGATTATTTTTGCGGTGTTTTTTGCGGTTGGCGTACCTATCGTTCTTTCCCTGTCCGTATCGGCGGTGCTGCTGTTGTTTATCAGCAATGTGGATCTGCTCGTATTCACGCAGCAGTTCTTTAAATCCCTGGACAGTTACTCGCTGACGGCAATTTTTTTCTTCGTGCTCACCGGGGAGCTGATGAATTCCGGCGGCATGACGAAGCGGATCATTGCGGCGGTGTCGAAAGGGTTTGGGAAGGTGCCGGGAGGTCTGGCGATCATTGCGGGAATCAGCGCGGCGATCTTTGCGGCGATCAACGGTTCCGCCATTGCGACGGCCGTCGCAATCGGCGCGATCATGATCCCGGCGATGAAGGAGCAGAATTACGATTCGGCTTTCAGCGGGGCGGTGGTGGCGGCGGGAGGCGTCGTTGGGCCGATTATACCGCCCAGCATTCCGGTCATCCTGTACGGCTCCATCACGGGAGCGTCCATACCGGGGCTGTTTATGGGAGGGCTGATGTTGGGGATTTTGATCACCGCCGGCCATGTGGCGGTGAGCTGTTTTATCGGAAAGAAACGCGGCTATTACGTGAAAAAAGGGGAAGCCATAGCGGGGGTAAAACCGGAGGATTCCAGGGGAGTGATGTGGGCGTTTCTTCTGATCGTGTTCATCATGGTATCGGTGAGCCTCGGCATCTTCACGGCGACGGAGTCAGCGGCATTTTCGGTGGTGTATTCCTTCGTGATATCCAAATTTGTATATAGAGAGCTGGATCTCTCGAGATTAGGAGAGATTTTCAGAAGATCCATGAGCCAGACCGGATCGGTCATGGCGATCGTGGGAAGCGCGTCCGCGGTAGCGTGGGTGCTCTCCTACAACAGGATTCCGCAGATGGTGGCGGATTTTCTGCTGGCGTTCGCACAGAATAAACTGCAGTTTATGCTGATCACTTTCGCGTTGCTGATCATTGTGGGCATGATCATGGATCTGACGCCCGCGAATCTGATCCTGGCGCCGATCTTCATCGCGCCGATCCGGGCTTACGGTGTGAACCCGATCTACTTCGGCGTTATCTTCCTGGCGGTTCTGACCGCAGGGTTAATCACGCCGCCTGTGGGAACGTTGATCTACACGTCGTGCAGTATGACAAAGACGACGTTCAGCCGGATGAACAAAGCGCTGATCCCCTATATACTGGTGACCTACGGCGTTATTCTGCTGGCTGTCATATTTCCGCAGATCATTACATTTCTGCCGAATCTGCTACAGGGATAAAGGGCTGCGAGGGCAGCCCGGAAAGGTATGGTTATTATTGTGACAAAAGAACAGATTATCATTAAAATAAAGAAGGAGGCTCTGGTTGCGGTGGTGCGGGCGGAGTCCGCCGAGGAGGCAAAAAAGATCACGCAGGCCTGCATCGACGGGGGCTGCGCTTCGGTGGAGATCACATTCACCGTGCCAGGGGCTCAGGACATCATAAAGGAATTGAGCAGAACCTACAGACCGGAGGAGATTCTGATCGGCGCGGGTACCGTGTTGGATGCGGAGACGGCCAGGATCGCCATTTTAAGCGGGGCGCAGTATATTGTCAGTTCCAGTTTCAACAAAGAGACAGCGAAGCTGTGCAACCGCTACCGCGTTCCCTATATGCCGGGATGTATGACTTTAAAAGAGATCACGGAGGCGTTGGAATACGGTGTGGATATCATCAAGATATTCCCGGGGAACGTGCTGAAAGTGGACTTTGTGAAGGCGGTGAAGGGCCCCATGCCGCAGGTGGAGATGATGCCTTCCGGCGGTGTGGACGCGGACAATGTGGGTGAATGGATCAAGGCCGGGTGCGTGGCCGTGGGAGCGGGCGGAAGCCTGACGAAGGGCGCTGGGACAGGCAATTATGGGCTGATCACCGAGACCGCCCAAAAATTCTGTGAGAATATCAGAAAAGCCAGAGGAGAAGCGCAGGAAAACAGGAGGAGAGAGAATGGGAAGGAATGTCCTTGCGATTGACCTGGGAACTTCAAGCGTGCGCGCGATGATCGTGGACGGGCAGGGGAATATCCTCTGTAAAAAGCAGAGTCGGTACGATGTGATCCGGGTGGGCGATTACAGGCAGGAACAGTCGCCGGATGAGATATACGGGCATTTTGTGGAGACGGCGAAGGCCTGTGTGAGACAGGCGGGAGCGGCGGCGGCCGGGATAGAAGCTGTCGCGCTCAGCAGCCAGATGTACAACATCTTTCCGGTGGATGAGCGGGGAGATCCCCTCTACAATATGATCCTCTGGTCGGATTCCAGGAGCGAAAGGCAGGCGGAGCGGATGACCGCGCTCCACGGGAGAGACTGTCTGTACAGGGAGACGGGGTGTCCTTTGAGTTCCATGTATCCCTTCTCGAAGATACTGTGGATGAAGGAGGAGGAGAGGGAGATCGCGGAGCGGGCCGTGAAGTATATTTCCATCAAGGAATATATCGTGGAAAAGATGACAGGAAAATATATTGTGGATTATTCCATGGCGGCCGGCACCGGAATCTTCAATATCTATACGATGAGGTGGGACGGGAAGGCGCTTGCGTATCTGGGGCTGACGGAGGAGGCGTTTTCTGAGCCGGTATCGGGGCTGGCCTGTTTGGAGTTTGTGAACGACGATCTGAGGGAAGAGCTGGGTCTGCCGAAGGAGGTAAAAGTGGTCTCGGCGGGCGGAGACGGGCCCATGGCGCAGGTGGGAAGCGGAGCCTGCGAGGAGGGGAGCGTCAATGTGGACATCGGGACGAGCGCAGCGGCCAGAGTGATCGTGCACCGGCCCATCGTGGACAGCGAGGGACGGATGTGGACCTACGCGGTGACAAAGGACTCCTGGGTGTACGGCGGCATCCTGAGCAACGCGGGAAACGGTTATCACTGGCTGGTGCAGAATATTGCGGAGTTTATGCAGGCGGAGACGATGGACAGTGTGTTCGACACGGTGGAGGAAAGGATGGAGAAGCTTTCCGGGATAAGGGAGGAGCTGCTGTTTGTGCCCTATCTGCTGCGGTGCAGAAGTCCCTACTGGGATGACAGGGTCAGGGCAACGATCTACGGGCTGACCCAGGAGCACACATTTATCGACATCGCGAAAGCCTATCTGGAGAGTATCGGGTTCGATATGTTTTCTCTGATCCGCATTATCGGGGAGCAGGTGGAGGTGAAGGACAGGATCCTTCTGACCGGCGGGCTGGCGAGATCGGCCATGATCTGTCAGCTGCTGGCGGATATTCTCGGAAGAGAGATCGTCACCCTGCGCTCGGGCGAAGGCTCAATCATGGGAGCCGCGATCTTCGGGCTTAAGGCGTTGGGGGTGCTTGAAGAACTGCATTTCGGGAGAGAGCCGGAGGTTCTGGACAGCTATGCGCCCCGCGCGGAAATACACAGGAAATATCAAAAAAAATATGAAAAGTATGTGAAGCTGCGAAACGCTTTGCACGAACTGGAAACATAGAGAAAAGAGGAAAAATTATGACATACAGAGTCCTGGTGACTTCTAAATCATTTGCAAAGTACAATCCGGAAGTGATAGAAGAGCTGAGAGGCAAAGGGATTGAAATCGTCCGGGCGCCAAAGAGCAATATGTGCAGTCAGGAGATCGCCGAGGAGGTGGCGGACTATGACGGGATCGTCTGCGGGATCGATCCGATTACCAGGGAAGTGATCGATGCCGGAAAAAAGCTGAAAGTGATACATATGAACGGTACGGGGGTCGATCATATTGATATTCGGGAAGCGACGCGGAAAAATGTCTGTGTGGGAAACTGTCCGGGGGCAAATGCCGTTGCGGTGGCGGAACTGAATCTGGCGATTTTGCTGGCGGAGGCGCGGAAGATCATAAAATATTCCAACCGGATCAGAGAGGGAAAGTGGGAGCGGGAGGTCGGCGTAGAGCTGTCGGGAAAGACCATGGGAATTTTGGGACTGGGGGCTATCGGTAAAAAATTTGCGGAGCTTCTGGAGGGATTTCATATGAAGATACTGGCGTACGATGTGAAGCCGGACTACGAGTGGTGTGAAAAGAGAAATGTGACAATGGTGGAGAACATCTCGAAAATCTTTGAACAGAGCGATTTTATCAGCCTGAATCTGCCGCTTCTCGACTCGACAAAACATATCATCGACGAAAAGGCGTTCGCGAAGATGAAAAGGGATGTGATCATCGTCAATACGGCGAGAGGGAGCCTGATCCGGACGGAGGATCTGATCCGGGCGCTGAAGGAAGGGAGGATCGGAGGGGCGGCGCTCGACGCGTTTGAGACGGAACCGCTCTCCATGGACAGCGAGCTCAGAAGTCAGGACGTCACACTGACGCCGCATCTGGGGGCGTCTTCCATCGAGACGATGAAGAATGTGAGCCGGATCGTGGCGGACCATCTGGAGGAAGTTTTGCTGCATCAGGATTTTCGGAATATGTTGAACGGTTGCTTTTTGAAAAATACTGTGGTAAGCTAAAGCGTAAACATGTACCGAAAGAGAGGGTATTTCAGGAAAGTGAGAGCTGAAAATGTTGTTCTTCTGATGATAAAAGAGGGGTATTCCGGCCTCAGCGACTACGAGAAGCGGGTGGCGGACTTTGTGTTGGACAACGCGGACGAGACGCTGAACCTGACGATGGCGAGTCTGTCCAGGCAGGTGCAGGTGTCGGAGCCCACGGTGATCCGTTTTTGCAGGAAGTTAAATTTTACCGGGTATCAGGAGTTTAAGATCGCTCTGGCGAAAGGAAACGTCTATGCCGGGGACACCTTAAAAGTGATACACGAGGAGGTGACCCCGGAGGACTCCATACAGGAAATATCCAACAAGGTGATCCATTCGCATATTCTCGCCATGCAGCAGACATTTTCCATGATAAATTACGAGAAGCTGGAACAGTTCGTCGGGCTGATACAGAGGGCGGAGCATCTGGACTTTTTCGGTCTGGGCGGTTCCGGGACGGTGGCGGTCGATGTGGAGAACAAATTCATACGCACCGGAATCAATACCCGCTGTTTTATCCACGCTCACTTTCCGCTTTTGTGGACCGCACGGTGGGGATAAATTTACGTGGGCGTAATTTTCCCCAATTCCGGATCCACCAGGCATTTCGCGAAAGTGATGGATATCGCCCGGAAAAACGGGGTGAAGCTGGTTCTCATCACGTCGGGAAGCAATACGGTGCTCACGAAGCTGGCGGATCTCGCCTTCCAGATCCACGCCAGGGAGACTTCCTACAAGAAGGAACCTTCCAGCGCCAGAATTGCGATGCTGGCGATCATGGATGTGGCTGCCACTGCGGTAGCGCTGGAAAAACAGAGTGATTATATTGAAAATATTTACAGGACCAGGGCGGCGCTGGAGGACGAAAAATATTGACCCGGCAGATTTGCCATATATTGGCCGCGATACAAAGATTAAGTTTTTATGAAATAGCTTGCGGGAAAAGAAAAGGAATGGTATCGTAGTCTCAGACGTATATTGATAGAGAAAACGTGATAAGGATACCTATGGATAGCAGAGAAAAGAGAGTGCGCAGAAGCGGCAGGAGCAGACTGCAGAGACGGGTCCGCATCCTGGCGGTGATCACCAGTTTTTCGGTGATCATAACTTTTATAACGATCGTGGTGAGCATCGGCGTGTGTTTCTATTTTAAGAAGCAGAGTATGGAGATGGAAGCTTTCGCCGAGCAGGCGATGCAGGAGCGGGAGGGGAGCGGCCAGGCGGTGCAGGCCGTCTCCGACGAGGTGATCTATACCCAGGAGGAAGTGGACTCCCTGGTGACTACTGCGGTCACAAACGCGATAGACAACGAGGACGCCGAGCTTTTACAGATCCTGCGCGGCAGACTGGAAAATGGGGACAGCACGATGACGATCCTGCGCGATCTGTATCCGGATCACGTGGTGATGCTGGATTCCGGCCAGTATTATTTTCTGCCTCTGCAGGAGGATCTGGCTTTCAATACCTATGAAAACGAGAACTTTGTCGCGGAGGAAAACGGGCTGGTCTCCTATCAAAAGGAAGGGGAAGTGCTGACAAAAAAGGGGATCGACGTCTCGAAATACCAGGGGGAGATCGACTGGGAGGCAGTGAAAAACGACGGGATTGATTTTGCGATCATCCGGGTGGGTATCCGCGGATACAGCGAGGGCGGCATAGTGGAGGACGAATTTTTCCGCCGGAATATCGAGGGCGCCATAGCGAATGATATTCCTGTGGGCGTATATTTTTTCACACAGGCTGTCAACGCGGAGGAGGCGCTGGAGGAGGCGGAATTTGTGATCGAAATGCTCCAGGGGTATTCATTGACCTATCCGGTCTATCTGGATATCGAGGATGTGAAGAAGGAAAGCTGCCGCACCAACGGGCTGACGATGGAGGAGCGGACGGAAAACGCGAAAGTATTTCTGGAGAGGATACGGGAAGCCGGGTATGAGCCGGCGCTGTACGGCAATATGAAGTCGTTCCTGCTGATGCTGGATCTGGCGTCTCTGGAGCAGTACGACAAGTGGTTTGCAGGCTACACGCTGCCGATCTACTATCCCTATGAGTACAAGATGCTGCAGTATTCCGAGAAGGGAAGGGTTGCCGGCGTCACCGGACAGGTGGATGTGAATATCTGCTTTAAGGATTACGGAAGCGCGGAGGAGTAAACTTTCGCGACAGATACGAAGGAGAAAGAGTTCTATGACGGTATTACAGGTTATCCTATATTATCTGGCAGCAATGAACCTGCTCGGATTTTTCTTTATGGGGCTGGATAAATGGAAAGCAAAAAAGCGCGCCTGGAGGATTCCCGAGGCAACGCTTCTTCTGGTGTCTGCGCTCGGCGGAGCGGCGGGAGCCCTGATCGGGATGCACCTGTTTCGCCACAAGACAAGACACTGGTATTTTTTATATGGCATTCCCGCCATGCTGGCGGTACATCTTCTGTTAGCTTTCTTTATCTGGAAAGGCCCGGTTCAGTTTATACTGCTGTAATCCGGCAAAATCAAATCGCGATGATCACACCGCCCTCGTTGGCATACATGGAGCTGACGCCGGCGGTGTTTAATATTTTGACCTCTTTAAATTTCGTCCGGGCGAGCAGCATTTTTTTGACCTGATCTGCCCTGGCGAGACAGTTGCAGTGGGAAATATAGAGGACTTTTTTATCCAGATTCTTTCCCTCCTTCACAATGATCTCCGCCATCTTGTCAAGTGCTTTTTTGATCCCTACGGTCTGGCCTTTCTGGATGATGACGCCCCCGATGGCGCCCATGACAGGCTTGATGCTGAGCGTGGAGGCGATCAGCGCTTTCACGCCGGAGAGCCTGCCGTTTTTCCGGAGTGTCTCCAGATTGTCCAGCACAAAGTAAGTGTTCATGGCGCTGCGGAAGGCTTCCAGCTTCTCCACGATCTCCGCGAAGGACAGGGAACCCTTCTCCTCCAGTTCCATAATTTTCATCGCGATCTGTGTCTCCCCGATGCTGGCGGATTCCGAATCACAGACATGGATATCTTTTTGGCCAAACTCCTCCTCACAGAGATTTTTCCCGAGGACAGCGCTGTTATAGCTGCCGCTGAGATGGGATGACAGAGTCACACAGTAAATATGATCGGCGTCCGCGGCAAAGGCGTCTCTGTAGCGCTCCGGGGAGGGGCAGGCGGATTTTGGACATTTCGGGTAAGCCGCGACTTTGTCCAGAAATTCGCGCTGGTTGAAAGTCTCGTCGTCCAGTATCCGGTAATCCCCCACTTCCAATGTCAGAGGGATGCGCTCGAAACGGGGGTCGTCTTTATATTCAACAGGAAGTTCGCAACAACTGTCAACCACTATTTTGTATCGCATTTATCTTCTCCATAACTTGTAAATAAGTTTAGTTAATCTAGTTTTCATTACTACATGATAATACCATAAGAAACCTGTTATTGCAATAGTATATGGAAAAATTTTGTGTTATACTAAAAATATCAAAAACGGAGGTGGAAATGTATGGAATATCATCTGAAAAAGGAAAAACTGGAGGCGACGATCCTCTCGAAGGGGGCGGAGCTGGTCTCCCTGAAAAAGGACGGCACAGAATACATGTGGTGCGGCGATCCTGCATACTGGAACAGAACGGCGCCGATCCTGTTTCCCTTTGTGGGAAGCCTGAACGGAAAGCAGTACCGCTATGGCGGAAAGACTTATCATATCGGGCAGCACGGGTTTGCCCGGGATATGGAGTTTGACCTTGTGTCGGAGAGCGATACGAAACTGGTGATGGAAGTTCGCGAGACGGCGGAGACGATGGAGATATATCCGTTTCATTTTCTGCTGGAGCTCTCCTTTGAGCTGGGGGAGGACGGGCTGACCGTTGGCTGGAAGGTCAAAAATACGGATGAGAAAACGATGTATTTTTCGATCGGCGGACACCCGGCGTTCAACTGCCCGATGGGAGGGCGGGGAAGCCAGAGCGATTATGCGCTGCGGTTTCAGAAGGAGGGCCGCCCTCTGCAGGAGATCGTGTCCGAGATGATCGGGGAGGGAGGCCTCGTGACGGGGGAGAGGACGACGTTTGGACTGGAGGAAGGTTATCTGCCGGTGACGCCCAATCTGTTTGACGCGGATACGATCGTTCTGGAGGACGGACAGACGGATGAAATCTCACTCTGCGATCCGGAGGGAAAAGAGTATGTGTGCGTGAAATTCCCGATGCCGATCGTCGGGATCTGGACTCCGATCGAGAAGAACGCGCCGTTTTTGTGCATTGAACCCTGGTGCGGAAGATGCGATGATATGGGCTATGAGGGTGATCTGTCGGACAGAAGATGGGGGAATGAGCTGAAACCCGGCCAGGTATTCGAGACAGCCTACATGATAGCGGTAAAATAGAGCCTGCCTTGTGATAGGACGTACCCTGCCTACATAAGTATATAGAAATGGCGATATGCATATGTAAGAAGGGGAATCTATGAAGAAAAAGCAAACAAAACTGGTGAAGACTGCCTTCTGGGCAGTGATTCTGATGCTGGTGCTCTTTTTTGGCAGGAGGATGCTGCCGGGGGACGAGGCGGGCGCCGGGGGGGAGAACGATGTGTCCGGAAACGAGGGGACGGTCGGCTACCGGGAGAACGACGGGGAAGAGATACACAGAGGCATGACCGTAGTGTCTCACGGTGGAGAGCAATATGTGGAGGCGGCTGTTTCCGGCAGCTGGGGGCTTGGCTTTGGCGCGGACGGCAGCGAGACGCAGCCGAGCGGCAGTCTTTCCAGGGAGGAGCTGGCGAAGTACGATGCCTGGTATCTGGGGGATGACTCCGAGAAAGTCCTCTATCTCACGTTCGACTGCGGCTATGAAAACGGAAACACGGAGAAGATACTGGACGCCCTGAAAAAACACAATGCGAAGGGAACCTTCTTTGTGGTAGGGCATTTCCTGGAGAGCGCGCCGGAGTTAGTAAAGCGGATGCAGCAGGAGGGGCACATGGTGGGGAACCACACCTGGCATCATTTCGATATGGACACGATCGCGGAGGAAGGGAAGTTTCGGGAAGAGCTGGACACGGTGGCGGATAAATACCGGGAGATCACCGGGCAGGAGCTGAGCCCTTTTTACAGGCCGCCCCAGGGGAAATACAATTTAGACAATCTGGCGATGGCGCAGAAACAGGGGTATAAAACGATCTTCTGGAGCCTCGCCTACGTGGACTGGAATGTGGACGCGCAGCCGTCGAGGGAGGAAGCCATGGCAAAACTGACCGGGCGGGTCCATCCGGGGGCGGTCGTGCTTCTGCACAACACATCGAAGACCAACGGTGAGATTCTGGATGAACTGTTGACAAAATGGGAAGAGATGGGGTATCGTTTCGGTACTTTAGAGGAATTGACGTCATGAAAAAACTCGTAGCGGGCATTTTGGCCCATGTGGATGCGGGAAAGACCACACTTTCGGAGGGACTGCTCTATCACTGCGGTATGATCCGCAGATTGGGGAGGGTGGATGACCGGGATGCCTTCCTGGATACGTATGAACTGGAGAAAAAGCGGGGGATCACCATATTTTCCAAGCAGGCGTCCCTGCGGTACAAAGATATGGAGATCACCCTGCTCGATACGCCCGGTCATGTGGATTTTTCCGCGGAGACGGAGCGCACCCTGCAGGTGTTGGACTATGCGGTCCTGCTGATCAGCGGGGCGGACGGCGTACAGGGTCACACGAAGACCCTGTGGCGGCTGCTGAAAAAATATGGAATTCCCACCTTTCTGTTTTTCAACAAGATGGATCAGCCGGGGACCGGAAGGGAGGCGCTGCTGCGGGAGTGCCGGGAGAAGCTGGGGGAGGGGATGGTTGACTTTTCTGGTCAAGGAACGGAGGAATTCTATGAGAATATAGCGGTCTGTGAGGAGCGGCTGTTGGAGCGGTTTCTGGAGACGGGGATTCTCCCGCATGACGAGATCGTCAGGCTGATCACGGGGAGAAAACTGTTCCCCTGCTTTTTCGGGTCTGCGCTGCGCCTGGAGGGTGTGGAGGAGCTGCTTGAGGGGCTGCGGGACTACACCGGGGAGCCGGTATACAGGAAGGACGGCGATTTCGCCGCCAGGGTCTATAAGATAACAAGGGACAGACAGGGGAATCGCCTGACCTTCCTGAAGGTGACGGGAGGCGCGCTGAAGGTGAGAGACGAGCTGCGGGGCCGGATGCCCGGCGTGGAGGGCGGCTTCTGGCAGGAGAAGGTGACGCAGATCCGCAGCTATTCCGGAGAAAAATACGAGGTGGCTGACACGGCAAGAATCGGTGGTATCTATGCGGTGACAGGGCTGTCATATACGGTGCCGGGGAGCGGGCTGGGGGCGGAGAAGCACGCCGGAGCGCCCATATTGGAACCAGTGCTGACTTACCGGGTCTATCTGCCGGAGGATGTGCAGGCGGCAGCAGCCTTGTCGAAACTGAGAGAGCTGGAGGAGGAGGATCCGCAGCTCCATATATTGTGGGAAGAGAAACTGCAGGAGATCCACATACAGCTGATGGGGCAGGTACAGCTGGAAATTTTGCAGAGCATGATCGAGGAGCGGTTCGGAATGAGAGTGAGTTTCGGGCCGGGCAACATCGTCTACAAGGAGACCATCGCGGACGCGGTGGAAGGAGTGGGACATTTTGAACCGCTGCGGCATTACGCGGAGGTGCAGCTTTTCCTGGAGCCCGGGGAGCCTGGCAGCGGTGTGCAGGCGGAGGCGGACTGCAGCGAGGATGTCCTGGACAAGCACTGGCAGAGGCTGGTGCTGACGCATCTGGAGGAGAGAGAACACAGGGGCGTATTGACCGGAGCGGTTATCACGGATATCAGGATCACGCTGACCGGAGGAAGGGCGCATTTGAAGCATACCGAGGGAGGAGATTTCAGGCAGGCCGCCTACCGCGCCGTCCGACAGGGACTGATGCAGGCGCAGTCGGTGCTGTTGGAGCCCTGCTACGATTTTACGCTGGAGATTCCGGTTCAGATGATCGGGCGGGCGATGACCGATCTGGAGCGGATGCACGGAAAGATAACGGCGCCAGAGATTTCGGGGGAGACCGCCGTTCTGCGGGGACAGGCTCCCGCGGCCTGTCTGCAGGATTACCAGATGGAAGTGACGGCGTACACGAAAGGGCAGGGGCATCTGTACTGCACGCCCGGGGGCTACGCGCCCTGTCATAACGCGGAGGAAGTCATAGAACGGATAGGTTATGATCCGGAGGCGGATGTGCGAAATCCGTCCTCCTCGGTATTCTGTGCCCACGGTGCGGGCTTTCTGGTGCCCTGGTATGAGGCGCCGGACTATATGCATGTGGAGAGCGGTGTGGAGCGTCAGACAGCGCTCATAGAGCAACAGATCAGACGATATGAGGAGAGAAGCGCGGAGAGGGCGATCGGCACGGAGGAGATCAATGCCATTCTGGAGAATGCGACCCACGCCAACAGCCGCCCGGGCGCCGGACAGAGAAAATGGAACGCGAAGAAGAAGCGGGGGCCGGAGAGCGTTCCGGCCAAAACGCTGGAGTACGGGGAGGAGAAAGACAGGAAAGAGGAGAAAAAACGCCCGGAAAAAAAGGAATATCTGCTGGTGGACGGCTACAACATTATCTTTGCGTGGGACGAGCTGAAAGAGCTGGCCAAGGTGAGCATTGACGGCGCCAGGGGGAGGCTTCTGGATATTCTCTGCAATTACCAGGGTATGCGCCGGTGTGAGGTGATCGCGGTCTTTGACGCCTACCGGGTGAAGGGGCATGACACGGAGATGTTGAATTACCACAATATCCACGTGGTCTACACGAGGGAGGCGGAGACGGCGGATCAGTATATCGAGCGGTTTTCCCACGAAAACGGCAGAAAGTATGATGTCACGGTGGCCACGTCGGACGGCCTGGAACAGGTGATCATTCTGGGGCAGGGGTGCCGTCTGCTGTCGGCGAGAGAGTTGAAAGAAGAGATTGACTATTATAGTCAAAATCTGAGGACGGACTATCTGGACAGACAGCCGGAGGGAAGGCGTTATCTGTTTGAGGGGCTGGAGGATAAATTGCCGCGGGAGAGATGAAGATGGCCTGAAAAATAAAAAGGAAACCTCGTCACTCAAAAGGTTTCCTTTTTCACTGCACCGAGTACGGATAAATCCGAACCCTCAACCTCCGCCAGCGTGATAGTCTTGGAACCGTCCTTATAGTTGAAAGTAAGGATTATCTTGTCCTCATAAAGATACACCGCATTTACAAAACTGTCAATCAGTCTTTGCCGCTGTTCCCGCTTTGTCACATCAAATTTGCGGAAACGGTAAATGAAGAAAGCTATCTGTTCTCTTGTAAGCATGGGCTTGTGCATTTCTTCCTGTAAAATGCTGATTTCAAGCTGGCTCTTGGTTTCCTCCAACTCGTCCAGCCTTTGCTTGGTGGACGGTGTGAAAATCCCGGCTTGAATAGCGTTGAGCATATTGTTAATACCTTTCTCTGTTTCTGCAAGCTGTTTTTTCAAAAGAGGCAGGTCGGTGCTTTCTCTTTTCTGCAATTCCATAAGCGTATCAATCAGCCGTTCCATAACTTCATCATTCATAATCGCTTTCATAGTGTAGCTGACAACTAAATCTTCAATCCAATCTTTCTTGACCGCTTTTTTATCGCAGAGTTTCTTTTTCTTGGTATTCACACAACGATAATAGCGGTGTACTTTCATGGTGTGGCTCGTGCCGCTTTCCCCTACCATGAAAGAGCCGCATTTCCCGCAATACAGCTTCGTTGTCAACAAATAATCGTCCTCTGCTTTGTGACGGGCGGGAGCCTTTTTATTTTTCGCCAGACACTCCTGCACCCGCTCAAATAATTCTTTCGGGACAATCGCCGGAATACCGTCCTCCTTGACTACATCACGATAGCTGTATTCGCCCATATAGCGGCGGTTCTTCAACAGGTGGTTCATAATATTCAGCGTGATTTTCCCGCCACGAATGGAACGCATTCCCCGGTTGTTCAGCAGATTGACAAGTTCCTGCATGGTCGCTCCCTCGCTATATCTCGTAAACATTTCCAACACCACCGGGGCGGTCTTGGGGTCGATTTGATAATACTGCTGTTCGTCAATGTAATAGCCCATTGGGACAGTGCCGCCGTTGTATTTGCATTTCAACGCATTGTCGGTCAAGCCCCGGATAACTTTCTCCGAGAGTTCGGCAGAGTAATATTCCGCATACCCCTCAAGCATGGCTTCCAGTATAATTCCCTCGCTTCCCTCGGAGATATTTTCTCTTGCAGAAATGACCTTGACACCGTTCTTCTTCAAAATATTTTTATATCGTGCGCTGTCATAACGGTTCCGGGCGAAACGGTCTAACTTCCATACCAGCACAACATCAAATAAGCCTTTTGCGCTGTCCTTAATCATGTGCTGAAATTCGGGGCGATTATCTGTTTTCGCTGACAATGCCCGGTCAATATAGGTGCCTAAAATCATAATGCCGTTGCGCTCTGCATACTCTTTACATTCTCTCAACTGTCCCTCAATACTTTCTTCCCTCTGATTGTCGGAAGAATAGCGGGCGTAGATAACACCTTTCATTTGTCCTCCTCCATAATTTGAAGAAGCGTCTGCTTTAACTTTTCACTCATTGGAGATTGCGGGTCAAAGCACATCTCAATAAATTGTTTCATCTCATCGCTTCCCGCCGCAATCTTGGGACGGTATTCATATAGCTTTCCCTGTGGGTTATCGGTTCTTGCAAAGAGATAATCCATTGACACATCAAAATAATCTGCATACTTCACAAGCGTTTCCAAAGAGGGCGCTGACTGCCCTTGTTCATAACGGTTGATACTGGACTGTTTCACTCCTAACAATTCCGCCATTTTTACCTGTGACAACTTCACACTCTCCCTCAATATCCGCAGGCGTTCTCCTAACTCTTTCATGGGCTGTAACCTCCTTGCTTTCTCTATATCCATTATATCATTTATACGTTTATAATTCAACCCGTATTAAGCATAATTTTTATTTGATATACTCATGGATAGGATAGAGAAAATCGGCGGGCAGAAACAAAATAAGCGGTCAATCCGGCTGTAATTTTACCAGCAGATTGCAACCGCTTATTTTGCGTTTTGGAGGAAGTGTGGCTACACACTCCGACAAAACAGGGTTTCCAAAGGGTACCCCTTTGGCACACGACTTTGCTTGCAAAGTGTAGTGTGTTATACGCTCTGTCGGCGTTGCTGTGAAAATGCCGTTGCCGCCGGGGAGGGCAAGAGCATTTGAAGCGGCAGGAAAATAGGGCTGTGATTGCGTGGCGTGGAGCCGCAAGCGCAGGACTGGTTTCATCAGCAGACAGGGCGTATATGAAAGCTCCCGTCTCTCGGCTAACACCGGACTTCGGGACACACTCACGAAAAAGCAGACGGATTTTTCTCCCAAAATTGAAATGGGCGGGAAGCCATTTTAAGGCTTTCCCGCCTTGATTGCCTATCAGCAAAGGCGGGCGGGACTGTCAACGGCGGCGCATGAAATGCGCCGTTCATCTTGACCGTTGACTGGCTCGGCTGGCTTTGCTATTTCGCCGGACAATCGGGATTTGTATTTATATAGGTTTAATCAAATGATGCTCAAAAAATGTTTCAAAGGTATTTGCAGCACCGCCATGTTCAACAATTTTTCCGTCTATGACTTTATCAATATCTACCCCCGTAATTTCCAAAACCTTATTCGTAGGTGTTATTCCAATAAATTCTCCTTTGTGTGTTCCCCTCATAATAAATTCTGAAATAACATAATCATCTGTTACATATTGGCGAATAATTTTCATGGTGTAATCGGGATATGTTTTTTTCAATGCTACAAGATGTTGCTTCATTCCGTCTATTCCTATGAAAATTTCTTTTTCGCCAGCTCTCTGCACGCAATCCTCTGATATGTATTTAGAAAGTTCATCAAGTAAATTTTCTGAAACAATTACTTCATAGAAATATTTTACGATGTCTTTATTATTCATCATATCCCTCCACAACTCCCCGATTAGAGAGTTTTCAATATCTTTTCAGTTTCTGCTATATCCTTTTCAATCAACGGGCGCATACTGTCTTTGTACTTTGATAAATCAGCACCTTGCAAACAGGACAATATTCTTGGAATATACTGTGGTTTTGCTACTCCCACCTGTGCAAGAGCCTTTATGCACTGTCTGGCTGTAATCGGCTTTTCGTCTGTTATATGTGTGAGAAAATCAGATATAATTAAATCAAAATGGTTTTCCTCATCCCACTGGGCATTTGCCGCAAGAATATACAACACCCGATTTCTCACTAATGATTTTGGATGGTTAAGCAAGGAAGCAAAATCATTAAAATATTCGTACCATTCATCTGTTTCTTGACTTTCTGATATGATTTTATCGGCAAGGGCGCAAGCATATTTATCATCTTTTGCCGTCAACTTTGCTACAATATTTTCTTTCATTTCCAGCCACCTCCAACCTTTGATTTGTCTATTTCTTTTGACAGTTTCATAGGTTATCGTTCTTTACTTTCCCACCAGTCCAATCATTTTCTTCATCACCTGATGGAATTGTTTTGATATTATCAATATTAGTCCTTCTAAATCAGCTTATCAAAGATTTTTTTGTAGCATTTCTTGCAATGCGTAAGAAATTGTGCGAAGCTCTTTGCCCTCTGTGGCTACTTTGCCATAAGGCATACTAACCCCAGCTTTTAAGTCAATCGTAAACTTATCTGAATATACCTTTTTTGCTCCAGAATGATATTCAAGTGTAAATGTCACTTCTTTATCTATTTTTGCATAATCAATTGTGCAAATTCTTGATTGGCCCGGGGCTAAAACTGCATTATTGAGTCCTTCCAAATAATCTCTATCATTTCGGATTTTATAACAACCTTTGAAATCAAAATCATACTCAAATTTTGTAATATAGGCAGGAGATTTCCCGAAGTTTTTAACAATTAAATAAAAAAACGGATTACCCGCATTGATTTCATCAGTATAAACAGAAATAACAGGTCTTGTTGATTCTTCAATCATTTTATTATTTTGCCGCAAAGTAATCACAACTGTGACTACGGATATGGCGGCTAATATAAAAGACAAAACACAAAGAATAATATTTACAATAGTTGATGTATCCATATTTTAACCTCCAAAAAAATCTACTTTCCCGTCTGTTCAATCATCTTCTTCATCAACTGCTGGAATTGTTCATTTGTTTCCTCGTCCAGCGGCATGACTTTTTCAAGCTGTTCGGCAACCAACGCCGTTACATCATCAATGGTATGTAACTCCTGCTTCTGTTCCTGTGCGGCGGTCTGGATAATTTGAAACATGGCTGCGGTCACTGGTTCCTCCAGCGGCTTCCCGCTGTCTATATCGCCCTTTATGTCCCGCAGGATAGATATAAACACATTCTTGATTTTCTCAATCTCCGCTTCATGCTCTCCCAGCTTTTGGGCGTTCATAAACTGTATATCCTGTCTTGCTTCCGCCCGGTATTCCGGGCGGTCTTTCATTAAATCAGACAGCGAAGATGTTGCCATTTCGATTACCTTGTTTCGTGCCATAACGCCCCTTGCCGCTGTGTCCTGAAAATAAATCTGTATCAGGCTTATCAGACGTGGGAAATTCTTATGTTCCAACAGGCGGTTGAGAATTTCCACATCTACCATTCCCGTTACAAGCCCCCGGACTGCTCCCTCGGACAATCCCAATTCCGATATGTCATAACTCTTTTGGACGCTCACTGTTGACAAGCCCAGAATATAATCCGTTGACACTCTAAATTCTTTCGCAATGCCTATGAGAATATCACTGCTGACCGTCTTTGTTTCCCCGCTGACGATCCGGCTCAACTGGGAGGGAGAAATCCCTATTTTCTTTGCCAGATCCTTTTGTGGGATATGCCGCCCGTTGCAAAGGTCTGAAATCCTCTGTCCGGGTGTTCCGGGTAAAGCCATAGATACGCACCTCCTCCGTATGCTTCCATTATACAGGATAATTGCAGAAATGCAATTTCAAAAGTATAGACTTTGAGAAAATGCAATTCTCGCAACAATCAGGGATTTGCATTTTTTTCTGATAAACTGGATTTACGAACGTTCGGAACAGCACCTTGAAAACAGAATGACCGTCCAAAAGAAATATGACCGGCAGGAGAAGTGACGCATAAAGCGCACCAATGCCGGGACACGCCGCAGAAATGGGGTAGCCGTAGAAATACGGCTTTTAGGATAAAGACTTTTGGAGAGAACGGCAAAAGAGAAATGGAGGAACGTATGAGAGATAACCCATACAAATGGCTGCCGCCTTTAGAGCGCAAACCGGGCGGCTTCCTCTACCGCATGACCCCGGCACAGCGGAAACAGGCAAACGCCCTTATCCGGCGGGAGTGCTGTCATTGTGATGATGGGAATTGTATCGCCCTTGACGATGGTGACACCTGTACCTGCCCGCAGACAATTTCTTTCTCCGTCTGCTGCAAGTGGTTCCGTTGGTCGGTCTTGCCGCAGGACGGAACACTGGAAGCGGAGATTTTCCGGGATAAGGACTTGAAACGCTGTGCGGTCTGCGGCGGTGTGTTCGTTCCAAAGTCCAACCGGGGGAAATACTGCCCCGACTGTGCCGCCAGCGTTCACAGGCGGCAGAAAGCGGAAAGCGAACGGAAAAGGAGGTCGAGCGTGGACAATTAGGCGGAGAAAAAGCCTTGATTTATAAGGCTTCCAGAGAGCAGAACCGAGGGAAGTGGTATAAAGTATCGCCTTCCCCCGGAAATGCCGTTCTAACTGTCCACAAAGCGCACTATGACAAACACGATTTATATTCACCAGCCGGAAAAAGCGTTCAGCTTCACCCGGCTTCCCAATTTCCTCTTTGAAGCCCCTACATTTATCCCGCTGTCCAACGAAGCGAAGATACTGTACGCCTTTATCCTGCGCCGGACGGAGTTGTCCTGCAAGAACGGCTGGGCAGACGAATACGGACGGATTTACCTGTATTATCCAATCTGCGAGGTGGTCGCCCTGCTCCACTGTGGACGGCAGAAAGCGGTAAACACCCTGCGGGAGTTGCAGTATGCGGGGCTTGTGGAGATACAGAAACAGGGCTGTGGAAAACCCAACCGTATCTACCCAAAATCTTATGAAGCGGTTTCAAACACCGACTTCAAGAAATCCGGTTCTGGTACGCCGAAGGGCTGAAATCCGTACTCATGGAGTACGATAATCAATCCTCTTGAAGTACGAAAACCGGACGGTATATAGAAATACAGAGATTAAAACGATTTATTTATATCTTATCCATTCCAATCCTATCAGAGATAATTCCGGCGGGATTTTCCTGTGGAAAAGTCCCGGATAGGAAAGGAATGGGGAAAGGAGTTTATGACACAGCACGCAATTTTGCGATTTGAAAAGCATAAGGGCAACTCAGCAAGACCGCTGGAAGCCCACCACGAACGGCAAAAGGAACAGTACGCCAGCAATCCCGACATTGACACCAGCCGGA
>CANRWP010000042.1 GCA_947643595.1 uncultured bacterium
AACAAAGAAAAAAGCCTGATTTTATGCGGGCTGTGGCGTTTTGCAAACGCCTAAATAAAAAAGAAAAAAGGAGGTAACTAAATGAAAAGGAAATTGATGGCGGTATTGGCGGTAATAGGAATGTTATCAACATTACTGGTTGGATGTTCTTCAGGCGGGAGCGCAGGAGAAACTGCGGAGGTGAAAACGGAAGAACCGGGTGATGAAGCTGCAGATGAGAGTGCGGCAGCAGATACGGATACAGCTGCGGATGATGACAAGTATATTGCGATGATAGCGCTCGGATTCTCACATCAGTATTGGCAGGCTGTAAAGCAGGGTGCAGAGGAGGCGGCAGCAGAGCTGGGTTATCGGATCACATTTGAGGGTCCGGAGCAGGAGACGATGGTAGATAAACAGGTGGATATGTTGAAAACAGCGATCCAGAATAATCCGGATGCTATTTGTATGGCTGCTATCGATACAGAGTCCGTTGCGGGAATTCTTCAGGATGAAAAGGCAAAAGGGATACCGGTGATTGGATTTGATTCCGGTGTAGGCGAGGCGGAATCCGATGCGAAATGTTCCACAGATTCCGTGGCGGCAGGAGCACTTGCCGCGGAGCATGCAGGGGAATTGCTTGGCGGAAAAGGTAAAGTCGCTATTATCGGCCATTCACAGACAGTAGTAGATGCTGTGGAACGTGTATCCGGTTTTGAGGAAAAATTAAAAGAGGAATATCCGGATATTGAGATCGTTGATATCCAGTACGGTGAAGGAGATCAAATGAAATCGGCTGAAATTGCAAAAAGCATGGTGATGGCTACCCCGGATCTCGATCTGATCTACACATCCAATGAAGGTTCCTGTGTCGGCGCATACAACGGGTTGAAGGAATCTGGAAAAATCGGTGAAGTTATGCTTGTCGGATTTGACTCTTCCGCGGCGATGAAAGAGGCAGTACGAAACGGTGAGATCGTAGGGGCTATCACGCAGGATCCGATCGGTATGGGGCGTGCGGCGGTGGAAAGCGCAGTGAAACTGATCAACGGCGAAGAGGTGGAATCTTTTATAGATACCGGTTGTTACTGGTATGATGCGTCGAATATTGACGATGAGAAGATTGCCCCGTTGCTTTATGATTAGAAATGTAAAATTTTGACTTTTAAGGATATAAATGTTATTCTGAAATGAAAGGTGAATTAGTTTCAGAATGATAGAGGTCAGTGGTATGAGAGTAACGTTAAAGGATGTCGCGGAGGAGGTTGGATTATCTGTATCCAGTGTGTCAAGGGTAATAAATAATACGGGCAGAATCAGCGATGAAATGAGAAAAGCTGTTTTTGAGGCTGCAAAGAGGTTGAATTATACACCGAATGCGAATGCAAGAGAACTGAAAAAACAGACAAGTTCTACAATTGGCGTAATTATACCTGACATCACAAATTCTTTTTTTGTCAGAATGCTCAAAAGTATCGATCTCAGATTGTGGGAGCAGGGTTACAATATTATTTTCTGCGATACGGATGAAAGTGTAGAGAGAGAACTGGAATATTACCGGCTGCTAAAAGAAAAGAATGTAGCGGGAATTATTGTATCGCCGGCCAGCCGAAGCATGATATATGAGAGTGAGACGCAGAACATAAATTGTGTTTTTGTGGATAATGAGCCATATATGACGGTGAAGCCTTACTCTTTCGTAAGTATCAATAATTGTGAGGCGTCTATGGAGCTGACGCAGCGTGTGATAGATGAGGGCTACAGAGATATTATCATGATCATCGGCAGTCTGGACGAGACATCCAGTAACCAGCGGCTGATCGGTTTTCAGAATTGTCTCAGAGCCAACAATATAGAATGGACGCATGACAGGGTATATTTTGGCGACTGCCATTATAAAAGCGGTTTTGAGATCGCGGAAGATCTGATCAGCAGAAATCGTCTGCCGGAATGTATTTATGCTCATAATAATATGGAAGCATATGGGGCATATGCAGCGTTCAAAAAACACGGAATCCGTATACCCGAGGATATCGCGCTGGTTTGTTTTGACGGCAAGGATCCAATATTCATGCAGGATACGAACATAACCGGAATTATTCAGCCCGTCGAGGAGATTGCGGAAGCGGCGGTAGAAATGGTTTTAAGCAATATGAAGACGCCGGGAAAACATAATCGCAGACTGCTGCCCTACAGTTTTTATGAAGGTCATACATTGAAAAGAAAAACATAAAATATTTTGCTGGTTGAGCAATCGTTTGCCCAACCGGCAAAATAAATTGAAAGGAAAAAATATGGAGAAATATGGGAAAAAAATATGGTTTTTTCCAGATGGAGACAGACCACCGTTTGGGGACAGTCCGCTGAAAGGACATGAATCGGTTGTTGTTCTGAATCCGAATAAAGAACAGGCTGTCATAAAAATTACATTTTATTATGAGGACAAAGATCCTGTCGTTACAGATGAGATCGTTGTGGAAGCGGAACGTGTCCGCTGTATGAAGACACATGAAAAAAAATATTTTAAAGAAAAGACGCAGCCGCTGGAGACACAGTATGCATTGAAGGTGGAGAGCTCTGTTCCGGTTATCGTGCAGTATGGGAGACTGGATTCGAGGCAGACAAACCTGGCATATTATACCGTGATGGGCTATGCGGAGAATTAAAAGAAAAGGAGAGTAAAATTAATGGGTAGAATCTGTATTCCGGACTATGAATATAAAGAGAGAATAAAGAGAGCGGCGGAACTTGCAAAAGAAAGAAAACTGGATGTTCTTGTGATAAACGGCTCGGAAGCCGACTATGCAAATACCAGATATTTTTCCGGATTCTGGCCGGTATTTGAGAGAGTCGGTGTTGCGATCACGCCGGACGGAGACTGTGCGCTGATGGTGGGGCCTGAGAGTGAGATTTTTGCGGGTGACTTTGGAAAAATTGAGAAAGTGAGAGTATTGAGAGAATACAGAGAATCAGCAAATCCCTCCTATCCGGAGTTAAAATGCCAGACATTCAGAGAAGTTTTTCAGGAACTCCATGTGAGCGGAGATCATATCCGTATCGGTATGGCCGCATGGCTGGATACGAACCTTGTTATATATGAGGGGTTAAAGGATGCATATCCCAATGCGGAGATCGTGAGATGTGACGATATCATGACAACGCTTCGCTCTGTGAAGTCCGACAATGAAATTGCATGTTTAAGAGAGGCGGCCCGCATTACGGAGATTGCGACGAAGGAGGTTATCAGTAAATTAAGACCCGGTGTGACAGAGCTTCAGATGGTGGGTGTCGCACAGCAGTGTATTTATGAGAACGGCGCTGAGTATGAAGGGCTTCCGCTGTATGTATTTTCACAGAAATCTACAAAACATGCTATTTCCAGATCCAGCTACAGAGAGATCAAAAAGGGAGATATTATCCAAATCAATCTCGCCGCAAAAATTGACGGATATTCGCCGTCTATCGGTATGCCGGTTTCCATGGGACCGTTGACCGGGTTTAAACGCGAGCTGGTTGAGTTTTGCCTGAAAGCTCATATGTGGACAGAGAAGCAGTTAAAAGCGGGAGTGCTGGCATCCCGGATAGCAAAAGACTTTATCACATTCTTTCAGGAGAATGGGTATGGCGAGAACCTGCTGTACGGTCCTTGCCACGGCCTCGGTCTGATTGAGGTGGAGGCGCCGTGGATGGAGACGATTTCCGATTATCCGCTGAAGAAGAATATGACATTCCAGATCGATACGTTTGCCATGGGATCGGATTTCGGACTGCGATGGGAAAAACCGGTCGCTGTCACGGAAGCCGGCTGTGATCTGCTCAGCCCTCAGATTGGCACGATTTATGAAATAGACTGTTAGGAGGGTGATGAATGAAAAACAATTCTGAACTGATCGTCATGCTGACCTGGAAGGATAAAACAGTCGAGAACGCGATCGAAGTGTTTGAAAGTGCAAAGCATACAAATGTAAATTATTGGGGTTTTAAAGAAGTAGGGCTGCCGAGAGAAGACATGATAAAACTGGTACGCCTGATTCATGACGAGAAAAAGACAGCGGTTCTGGAGGTTGTGGCCTATACGGAGGACGCGTGTATTGAAGGGGCAAAGGTTTGCGCAGAGTGTGGATTTGATATACTTATGGGCACGATGTACTTTGAGAGCGTACAGAGAATAGTGGAAGACAACAATATTATCTATTACCCGTTTGTTGGAACGATTGAAGGAAGACCGAGCGTCCTCAAGGGAACAATAGAGGGGATGATCGAGGAAGCAAACGGACTGATCCGGGATAAGGGAATCAAAGGATTTGATCTTTTGGGCTATCGATATACCGGAGATGCCGTAAAACTGAATCAGGAATTTGCCAGACAGGTAAAAGGGAATGTCTGCCTTGCGGGAAGCGTATCCGGTTTTCAAAGGCTGTCAGAGATCAAAAGGACCGGCGCCTGGGCGTTTACGATCGGCGGGGCATTTTTCGAAAAAAAGTTCTGCGAGGGATCCTTTGCTGATAACATAAACGCGGTGCTGGAGTACCTTGATAAGGAAGGAGATGCATAGAAATGGCGATTATTGAAATGAGAAATATGTTGGAGAAGGCGAGGAAGGAAAAGTATGCCGTAGGGGCATTTAACTGTTTCAATATTGAGATGGTACAGGGTATCATTGCGGCGGCGGAAGAAAAAAAATATCCGCTGATACTTCCGTTGGCGGAAAGTCATATAAAGTTTTCCGACTGGGAACTGATCTCCTATATTATGAAAAATCAGGCGGCAAAAGCTTCCGTACCGATCGCGCTGCAGCTTGACCACGCGAAAAAGACGGAGACGATTGAAAAGGCGATAGAGGCAGGTTTTTCCACCGTTATGTTCGATGGATATGAGTTGCCTTTTGAGGAAAAGATCCATCAGACAAAAGAAATTGTGGAGATGGCTCACCGACATAGTGTGCTTGTGGAGGCTCCTCTGGGAAAAATTGGAACTGTAGGAAAGGAATCGGAGGCAAAATATGATCACGATGCGGTTACAGACCCGGAACTTGTGGAAGAGTTTACAACAAAGACAGGTGTAGATATCCTGGCTGTGTCTGTCGGCACCACGCACGGGAGGGCAGCGGGAGAGAGCCATCTGGATTACGAAAGACTTCAGAAGATCTGCAATAATACGGATGTCTTTATCTCGCTGCACGGGGGAAGTGGTGTTGCGGACGACTCATACAGGCGGGCTATTTCCATTGGCGTTGAAAAGATCAGTATTTTTACAAGGGTTTCCACGGCGGCAGTAGATGAGATCGCTCGTGTGCTGGAGAACGGAAGAATGAGGTTCCCGGAACTTCTCGTGCAGGCCAAAAAGGGAGTGACGGGAGAGGTTGGCCATCTGATCGATATTTTCTCGAACCGATGACAGGCGTCGGATGTATAAGGCGAAGTTATGAATTATATGGGAATTGACCTTGGAACGACAGGGTGTAAAGTTTGTACATTCTCAGAAAAAGGGAATTTGCTGTACAGAGCATATCGCAGATATCCGGGCAGGAGAAGCGGCGTACAGGCGGAAGAACTGGATCCGGAAGTTGCGGCGAAGCTTGTGCGGGAATGCATCATGGAAAATAATGAAAATATGGGAATGGAAACGGCCGAAGGGTTATCCATCAGTGTTTCCGGTGACGAATGCATTCTTCTCGATGAACGGAAAAGGAGCCTGGGACCGGTGATCATGTCGCGCGATCAAAGAGGGCAGGAGGAGATGGAAAGGCTTTTAGAGAGATACTCTGCCGATCTTCTGTTCCAAAAAACCGGCCTCCCAGTACATAGAAAGTATGGTATGCTCAGGCTCATGTGGTATAAAACGCATGAGCCCGCTTCTTTCCGCAGGATACGGTATGTGATGACCTGGGAAGACTTTCTTCAGCTGCGTCTCGGGATTGTGAGACCGGCATGCAGTTATTCTTCTGCCGCCAGATTGATGTTGATCGATCTGAAAAACAGATGTTATCTGGACGGTGTGATGGAGGCGGCAGGTCTGTGCAGAGAATGGTTTTCCCCGCTGGCTGAGTCGGGAAAAAAGGTGGGAGTGATCGAAGGAAAAGAGGCGGAAAGGCTTGGCTTTCGACATCCGGTCTGTGTGGCAGCGGGCGGGTTTGACCAGTCCTGCGCGGCGACCGGGGCAGGACTTTCAAAAAGCGGAACGGCAGTGGTAGGATCGGGAACAATGGAGTCTTTGAGTATTTCTACGGATAAACCGCTGTTGAGTCCATATTTTATGGAGAAGAAATATCCGACTAACTACCATCTGTACCCGGGACTCTATATCTGTACGGCAACCAATGTGGGCGGAAGCGCGATCGTGAACTGGTATCATGACCAGATAGAAGATACAGAGATAAAAATAAAAGGATATGATGAGATGATCAGCCGGTGTGGACGGAAGCCGTCGGGCTTGCTGCTTCTGCCACATTTTGCAGGGTCAGGGCCGCCGTATAAAGATGCAGATTCAATGGGTGCGCTCATCGGGCTTCAGGTAAATACGACAAAGCGGGAGATTTTACAGGCAATTTTGGAAGGAATTACTTATGAATTAAGGCAGAATCTGGAAATGATAGAGCGCGGGTGCAGTATGGATATAAGAGAAATTCGGGCGGTAGGCGGGGGCGCAAAGTCGGATTACTGGTTGCAGTTGAAGGCTGATATTACAGGTAAAACAATAGTGAGAATGAAGAATGAGGAGGCTGGCTGCGCGGCGGGAGCGATGGCTGCGATGGTGGCCTTGAATGAAGAAATGACCTGGGATATGGCCACCCAAATTTTTTCAAAGAGAGGACAGGTATTTGTACCTTCCGAAGAGAGAAAATATCAGTATGAACCTTATTACCGGATTTACCGTTCTCTATATCCATCGTTGAAAGACAGTTTCCATGCGTTGAAAAAAATTCAGAAAGAGGAAAAGAAGTATGTATGACGTTGTTGGAGTTGGCGAAGTATTAATTGATTTTTCCCCGTCTTTTCAGGGGCCGATGGGCAATCCGGGATTTGAAATGAATCCGGGCGGAGCTCCTGCAAACTGCCTGGCGGCAAACGCAAAACTGGGAGGAAGCTGTGCATTTGTGGGCAGTGTCGGCAAAGATTTTTTCGGTAGATTTTTGGTGGAACAGTTAAAACGGTTGGAGATCGATGTGAAGAATGTGACGGAAGTACCGGAGTTGACAACGATCGATTTTGTCGCGAATAATAGAGACGGCGAACGGGAATTTGCGTTTTTCCGCAATCCTGGTGCAGATACAAAACTTGTGTTTGAAAAGATTCCGAATGACCGCTGGCTGGATACGAAAATATTTCATTATGGAACACTGAGCTTTACCGATGAACCGAGTGCATCGACAGTTAAAAAAATGCTCAGGGCAGCGAAAGAAAGGAATATTTTGTTGTCTTTTGATCCTAACTACAGGGAAAATTTATGGGAATCTCCAGGAAAGGCCAGAGAAATAATAGAAGAATGCCTGCAGTATTGTGATATCCTGAAAATTTCGGAAGAAGAAATGCGGTTGATTTTTAATACCGGGATGATCCATCCCTCAGAGGCGTTGGAAAGATTTTTGAGTATGGGAATTTCCCATGTATTTATCACAATGGGAGATAAAGGGACATGGTATGGCGACAGACATACAAGAGGATTTGAAAAGGCATTTTCCGTGGAAGCGGTCGATACGACGGGATGTGGAGATTCTTTTTTGGGAACTATACATTATTTTCTGCTCCACTATCCCGGCTGGAATTTAAAAAAGATGGTGGCTTATGCGAATGCGGCCGCGGCGATCTGTGCAACAGGAAGAACGGGTATTGCTGCGATGCCGGAATGGGGACAGATAGAAAATCTGGTGAAAGAAGGGAAAAGGAGATAGATGAATGCAGTTATTAGACATTTTTTTCAAAGAATACGATGAAGCAAGGGAGAAAAAAATTCCGTTTGTCATTCCGATTGGGACAATTGAATATCATACAAGACATTTAAGTTCGGGAACAGATACCTTTGTGATTACCGGGGTTTTGAGAGAACTGGAAAAGCGAAAAGAAATAATTGTCTGTCCTCCTGTCTGGTATGGAGTAGCAAGTTATGCGGTCGCAGGGCCGGAAAGCGGAACCATTCATGTAGACGCTGATGCGTATGAACAGTATATTTACTGCATACTGAAATCGTTGGTTTACGGAGGAATTAAAAACATATATTGTATTCCGCATCATCAGACAGAAAATGCGGGGTTGATGCCGATGACTTTGGCGTGTCATAAGGCGGCTAAAAAGGTGATTATGGAATATCTGGAAGACACTCAGGGACTGGGGTGGTGGGGAAGAGATTCCTATGCGGACTACTATGAAAATTGTGGAACTGGGGACGATCCGTTTTCTTATATAAAAGTCATTCCTCTTCTGGGGGCGGAAGTGCAGGAAAAAGTCTGCGGATTTGATCATGCCGGCAAGGTGGAGACAAGCATGATGCTGAGTTTGTATCCGGAAAGAGTAGATTTGAGCCGCAGAAAAGATAATACGGAGTGGTATGCACAAAGCGCAAATGAGGCAAGCAGGGAATTTGGAGATGAGATCGTCCGGCATACTCTGGAATATCTGGATAAAACAATACAGTAATGTCGATGCGGTAAAGAATTTTGCATTATGGAGAATGGAGGAAAAATATGGAGATATCAATCAGTGAACTGCAGAAAATGACATCCCCCAACCCATTTGTCCTGATCACATCGGGAGAAGGGGAATACAGTAATATTATGGCGCTGTCCTGGTGGACATTTGTGTCAAATAAACCACCGATGCTGGCTATCTGTCTGAGTAAAAAAGGCTATACGCATGAGCTGATCGATGATACGGGTGAATTTGGACTTCATATGATCGGAGCCCGTCTCAGGGAAAAAGCTATGAAATGTGGTCAGTGTTCAGGAAGAAATACAGACAAAATAAAAGAGTTTGAATTTTTAATGCAGGATGCAGAAAGAATCGGCACAAAGCTTATCAGTGAGTATAGAGCTGCTCTTGAGTGCAGAGTAGTTTCAAAAATAGAGGTATCGGATCATCTGCTTTATACAGCGGAAATTTTGAAGATTCACAGAGGCAGTGACACCGGGCAGCTGTTCGCATGGGAAGGTTACCGATACCTGGATACTATAACGAAAAGGCAGGACGGCGAATGAACAGAGAAGAAGAAAAAGCGCTTAAGGGAATGTTTTATGATGCTCAGGATGAGGAGATAGACAGAGAGAGAATTCGTTCGCAGGGGCTATCTTATCAGTATAATCTAATGTCGCCATTAGAACAAAAAAAGAGAGAATCCTTTATCAAAAAAGAAATTGGGAGTATAGGGGAAGGATTTCGTATTGAGCAGCCGTTCTACTGCGATTTTTGGAGAAATGTAACGATCGGTAAACGTTTTTTTTCCAATTATAATTTTATGATTCTGGCGCCCAATAAAGTTGTAATCGGCGACGATGTCAAATTTGCACCAAATTGCGGAATTTATGCCGCAGGACATCCGTTTGACACGAAAGACAGAAAGGCAGGGATTGAGTATACATGGCCAGTCAAAGTTGGAAACAATGTCTGGATTGGCGCGGGATGTTCAATTATAGGGGGTGTATCTATCGGAGATGACTCAGTGATTGCAGCGGGGAGTGTGGTGATAAAAGATATTCCCGCCGGTGTATTGGCAGGTGGAAATCCGTGTAAAGTGATCAGGAAACTTAGCACTTCGGATGATGAAAAATATAAATATGGTTTTCCGGGATTTTCGATTTAAAAATCTTCTTATCGGGCGGTAAAACTTCTGTTGAGTTGATGCAGGAATTTTACCGCTCTATGAACGTTAATGAATAATTCAGGATCAATAAATCGGTACTATACATTCTATATAAGTAATAGAATTGTTTATAATATTCACATTACAACTTACCCGGTAGGGGAAGTTATGATTACCTGTCAGTAGCAATTCTTTGGTATCTGTTATTTCTTCGGGATTATCGTCTACACCGGCGAAACAAAATACTGTATTATCTTTTTCGCCCCATCCATATGCTGTGCAAAAGGAATCTGAATATTGCTTTACGAAAGAGATGCCAAGCTTTTTAATACAGGCATCTATTCCAATTTTTTTAGCTTCTTCAAAAGATAACATTGGCGGCCCTCCTTATAATTCAAATCTATCGCTGGAAAAAGTAATTTCCTTTCCTGTTATTGCAGAAATGATGATACTTTCTTTTTGGTTAATTAATTTCAATACTTTTCTGTCATTTACAGATGGTGTCGGAATGTGTTCAGCCGGGTGTGAATGAGCAATGAGTCTCAAATGTCCGTTTTTCAACAGATCCACCAGAGGACCTGATATATTACAATAATATTTCATACCATGATATAAAATATCTTCTTTTTTCCCTCTCAAAAGAGCAAACTCATGCCCCGTTTTGGCAGAAAGATAGGCTATATCTTTTATAGTAATGCTATCTTTAGAAAAACGATGCCATTCATTGCTTGCAGGTACTTTGGAAAGCAGATGTAGTCTATGCTTATTTAAACCGGCATTACCATTTTTTATGCTTTCTAAAGAAATTTCCATAGAACGGTCAGAGGAAAGTAAAACACCAGTCTTTTCTTTTGTAACCATAAAATATCCTTTCTGGAATTATAACATTTGGTGATTCTTAATAAAAGTATTTTTTGAAAAAAGTATAATTCGAATTACATGGGGTATATGGCAGAAACTGCCGAAATAAAAGAATAATAAACTTTTGATGTCCTTTATTCTACAGAAAGTGAGGAAAACTGTCAAGTTTTTATTATATATGATAAAATTAAAAAAGAAAAATTTTTGTGATATTTACAGCCCAAAGGAGTCTTATAGGAAAGGAGGAAACAAGGTGGACAGACCGGATATTTCATTTGAAAAATATTATGAAGATGTACTGCGTTTCCTGAGGGGACTTTCCGGAGACGAGTATCTGGCGGAGGAACTGACGCAGGAGACCATGTACCGAGCATTAAAATCGATCGATACGTTCAGAGGCGATTCGGATCTGCGGGTATGGCTCTGCTCCATAGCGAAAAATCTCTTTTTTACGCACTGTAAAAAGCAAAAGCGTGTGACACAGGATGCGGCATATGAGAACCGCAAATCAGAGAAAAAACTGTTTGTACAGGTGGTAGAAGATAAGGAGACGGCATTTCGGATACATAAGATCCTGCATGAACTGCGGGAACCGTATAAGGAGGTTTTTTCACTGCGGGTTTTCGGGGAGCTGTCCTTTCAGGAGATCGGAGAGCTTTTTCAGAAATCGGAACACTGGGCCTGCGTGACTTACCACAGGGCGAAGGGAATGGTTCAGGAGCGGCTTGGGGAGAAATAATTCTTGTGATCGGTTGATGAGATGAGGAAAGGAGATTCCATGAGAATAGATTGTGATATCATAAAAGATCTGTTGCCTCTGTATGTGGAGGGGCTTGTGAGCGAAAAGAGCAAAGCGGCTTTGGAGGAGCATCTCGAAGAGTGCGGAGGCTGCAATAAAATTTATCAGGAGATGAAAAAGCCGGAACCGCAGGTCCGCTACGACAGGGAACCGGCGGAGAGCTTTCGGAAGTATGTAAAAAAAGAAAAGAGGAAGCTGGGAATAAAAACGGCGCTCGTCACGGCGGTGATTATTTTGGCAGTGGGCGCTGTCAGGGTGTTTCTGATCGGGGGAGCGTTTGGGCTCCTGATGTGGGACAGTGCAAGTGCAGAGGTTTTTGAGGATACGGATATAAGCCATTATTCGAGATATATGGGGGAAGGAGCGGAAGAGGAGTATGCAGAGAAGTGGGATATGAATGAGAGCATTTTTCCTGAAAGGATCACAGAAAAGATGCATGTGACAGATTACAAGATGGTGTATTATGATCCATGGGACGCGCAGTATCTGAGTTATCTGGTTGCGGAATACGATGAGGCGGGTTATCATGAAGAGACAGAGAGGCTGAAGAAATACGCGTCCACAGAGTATATCGGCTATTACGGCGCGGAGGGTTTTCCGGAAGGGTGTACGCTGCTTGCCATGGAAGCGGATCCCTATCATGGATTTGTATATGCCCTGAAGACAGGGGAGAGGCAGATCGTGTATGTGGAGCTGATTTTCTGCAATTATTTTTATGATCTTGACTATCAGGAGATGATCCCGGAAGAGTATCTGCCGGTCGGGTTTGACGCGACGAGGGATAATCCGTACAGGAGAGAAATGCTGGAAAAATGAGATCTGCATCTGCACCGGAAGGTGAATAGTCAGGACAGGGAAGAGGATGACAGAAATGTATAATGTGGGAATCTGCGACGACGACAAAGTATTTTGTGCGGGGCTGGAGGAGATGGTTTATGAGGCGGCAAAAGCGCTGCGTCAGAAAATAGAGACGGAAGTCTGGTATTCCGGGGAGAGCCTGATGCGCGATCTGGAGTCAGTGGCCTGCCCGGATATTTTGTTTCTGGATATTGAGCTGTATGAAAAGAGCGGGATCGATGTGGGGAAATTCATCCGGACGGACAGGGAGGATTATCTGACGCACATCGTCTATGTCTCTTCCAGAGAGGAGTACGCGATGCAGTTATTCCGGCTGCAGCCGCTTGATTTTCTGATCAAACCGGTATCGGAGGAGCGGGTGCGGGAGGTATTGGAGCGCAGCTTTAAGCAGAGGACACAGAACAGGGCGCTGTTCGAGTACCAGAAGGGCGGTCATTTTTTTCAGGTGCCGTGCGGTGAGATCCTGTATTTTATGAGCAGCGATAAAAAGATAAATATGGTGACGACAAAAGGGAGTTATGATTTTTACGGCAAACTGAAAAACGTTATGGAGAAGCTTCCGGCGTGTTTTGTGATGATCCATCAGTCGTATGTGATAAACACCGACCATGCCGCCGAGTACACGTATGAAGCCGTGACGATGCAGGACGGAAGCGTTTTAGGGATCAGCAAACCTTATCGGAAGACCGTGCGCGGCAGGATAAAGGAGCTGGAGAAAGAGAGATTGCATGTGGGGATTTAATATAGACATTTCTGTGTTTGTCATAACGGCGGCAGTCGTATTGTTGAATATCGTGCTGCTGAAAAAGTTGCTGCGAACTTTTTCCGGGAGAGCCCGGAAGAGGATCTGGCTGATAACGGCGCTCGTCAGTGTGGAGGGTGCCTGTTATCTGATCCCTTATTTTGCTGCAGGGCGGGTATTTTATATGCAGGAGACTGCGGCGGGAGTGCTGTTATTTCTGTTTTGTTCCGTGCTGATTGGCAGGGCGGAGATATCGGATGATGAGTTTGAGGGGCCGGATGGGAGGAGGACCTTGCTTTTGACAGTCGTTCCGGCGGCGGGGATATTTGCTCTTGTCTGCCTGTTTGCAGGGGATCTGAGGCCTTACTATCTTTCTGTGCTCTGCTGCGTTTGCATTTTGGCGGCAGATTTAAGTGTATTTTATCTATATCGCGTCCTGGTGCAGAATTTTACGCATCTCAGGCAGCGGGATATCTACAGGCAGCAGACGGATCACTACAAAAATCAGCTGGAGGTGATTGCGGAATCGCGGGGAAGGATGCGGGCGCTGCGCCACGATATGAGGAACCACATACTGCATCTGAGAGCGGAACTGCAGAGGGGAGATCACGAGGCGGCGCTGCTCTATCTGGAGAAGATGGAGGAGGAACTGCAGAATCCGAAAGAGCACGCGAAAACCGGAAACAGGGAGATCGACAGTCTGTTGAATTACAAGCTGGAGAAGGCGAGACAGGTTTTGGATAAGGTGGAGTGCAGCGTAAATGTGCCGGCGGAGCTGATGACGAAGTCTTTTGACATTAATGTGATCCTCGGAAATCTTCTGGACAATGCGGTCGAGGCGGCCCAGGAGAGCGGGCAGGGATGGCTGAAATTTGTGATGCGCGCCGACCGGGGGGTGCTCCTGATCCATGTGGAGAACAGCTTCGGGAGAGCGCCGGTAAAGAAGGGGGATCGTTTTCTCACCACGAAGGAGGACTCCGGGGATCACGGGATCGGGCTGCGGAATGTGGAACGCATGGTGGAGAGGCAGAACGGGGAGCTCGAGTTTCGGTGCGAGGACCAGGTGTTTTCGGTGGATGTGATGCTGTATATGAATGAGGTGTGATCGTTTTTATACTGTTTTCGCCAAAAATCCGGGCGGATTTCGGCAATTCTCCAAGTATATGAAAAATATATGGTATATTATGGTCGAAAAAGGAAACAGGAGGTCAAGATACATCATGAGGAGAAAACTGGTCAGAATACTGATGCCGCTTTTTATGGCGGCGGTTTTATTGGCGGGCTGTCAGAAGGCGCCGGAGACGGCGGATGACGACGAGATCCTGCGGGCGAAGGGTAGTTCCGACGACGCGGTAGAAGCTATCGTGAACGAGGAGGAAGGGATAGACGCAGACAGAGCGAAAGAGAAGGAGACTTCAAAGAGCGGGGAGGCGGTCAGTGCGGTGCTCGGAGCTGACGGGAACCGCATGAGGATAGAGGCGGAGATCCCGGTTGTTCCCGAGGAGCTGAGCACGCTTACGATGCAGATGGACAGCAGGCTGGACGGAGAAGCGCTGCGAGACTTTCTGGATCCTCAGGGAGAGGTAAAAGATTATACGGAACAACTGCTGGCGGAGGAGGAAGCGGAGAGGCAGAGAGTAGCCGAGATCGATGAGAAGCTGGGGGAGGGAAGCAGTATCGTGGAGATACCCGGCGTGGGGGATGGAAGCTGTCTTGCCCTGACGGACGGAAACAGAAAGGCTGTCCTCTGGGGAAAGACAAGCGGCAGTTATATGGATGTCTCTCTGAAAGAGAAATGTCTTGCTGCGGCAAAGGATGCTGCGCAGGAGCTGGATGTAAAGGAGGAAAATGAGGGGGATGCTTCTTTTTCCCTGCAGGACGCGAAGACGCTTTTGGTGCAGAAGCTTTCCGTTCTGGGAGTGGGGGATATCTATCTGTCGGAGGCGTATTTATACGAAACGGACGGTCTCATTTTTTATGAGCTGCAGTTTGCTCCTGTGGTGGACGGGATCCCGATAGCCTGCTGTTTCGGCTATCAGGATGCCTCGAGAGTGTACCCGAACGGATACGCGTGGGTGAGCGCGGAGGGCGTGGCGGAGATCAGTCTGTGGAATTGTCTGATGGAGCAGGTATCCGCGGCGGAAAAAGAGAAGATTCTGAGCTTTGATAAAGTGCAGAAACTCTTGGAAACTTATCTGAAAGACGGCAGTCTGCAGTGTGTGGAGGACGTTCCTTTTTCCACGGCGGAACTGGTTTACGGTGTGGAACTGAAGGACGGGAAGCTGGAGCTTTCACCGGTGTGGAGTGTGCATATGGATCTGGGGGAGTATGTGGAGTACGCCGGGCAGACAGGCAGCAGTGATCCTGTCTGGAATATTTACATGGACGCGGTGACAGGGGAGCTTGTGGAGGTGCAGTGAGTGAAGAGTTTTTTCTTGCAGGATCTGAGGCGGAGTATTATAAATCCGGGATTTTTTGTGGGAATTATTTTTGTGCTGGCGGTCCTGATGCCGGCGGCGGTGCTGGATACGCCTCTGAACGGGAGCAGAAGCTATCTGCATGGTTTCGGAAATGTCTTTCACGCATCGGCTTTTTCTCCCTTTGCGGCGGTCTTTCCGGTTCTGGCGTATGCGGCTGCCTACTGTGAAGAGCATAACAGCGGCTATCTGAAAATGATTCTGCATCGGACGGGCTACGCAGGTTTTTTGAGAGTGCGGGCTGTTACGGTGGCGTGCTCCGGCGGAATGCTGATTGCGCTGCCGGTCACGATAGTCTGTCTGATCGTCTATATCGGAGGCGTTCCCGGACTGCCGACGGGTTCGGACAGCGAGATACTCACCGGATCAAAGCTCATCGAGGCGATAATAAAGTACGGCGACTGGTATGTGGTGGGCGGGAAGATAGTTCTGGGTTTTCTGTTCGGCGCGCTGTGGGCGCTTGTGGGATTTGCCTTCGCGGTGTGGATCCCGAACCGGTATGTCAGTCTGCTGGCGCCCTTTATCCTGTATGACACTCTGTGGCTTTTTATAGGAGACCGGTCGTTTAACCCGGTGTTTTTGTTGTCAGGGGACGACGTCGGGCATGGGAGCTATCCGCTGGCGGTATTTTTCGATCTGATTTATATTGCTGCGTCGATTTCGATCATTTATGTCGGAATAAGGCAGGAGAGAAAGAATTGAGGAAATTACAGAGTATTTTACAAATTACAAAAAATCTGCTCCTGTATGAGTGGAGTGACAAGCGTGTCATAATGGGCTTTTTGGCGGGGGTGACAGTGCCCTTTTACTGGCTGAAAAATTTTCTGGACTATGTCGCCGCCGTGGGGGAACCGGTGAACATCCTGGAAGCCTTTCTGGTGGTGGAGCATGAATACAAAAGCGTGATGTTTCTGGTGCTGGGGTGGTTTCTCATTGTCTCCGACGCGCCCTTTGTCAACGGGAATACATACTATTCTCTGTGCCGCACAAAAAAGAAAAGCTGGAATCTGACGATGGTCTTCTATATTCTGGTTCAGGCGGCGCTTTATACGGCGGGGGTGGCTCTCCCGATGGTGATGGCATCTCTTCCCTGGGGCTTTGTGGGGAAAATGTGGAGCAGTCCGGTGTATCTTTTGTCCCAGGATTTCACTTTGAGCCGCAGCGAGGAGTATGGGATCCGGTTTTTACAGCGGGATATGATGCGCAGTATGAATGTGCCGCAGGCTTTTCTGGCGACAGTCCTGTGCTTTTTCCTGTATCTTGTCCTGACAGGGCTGATTCTGTACACGGGCAATCTGCTGCTCGGTGGTATATGGGGCCTGGCGATCGCCTTTATCGTACATGTCGGGGGACTTGGCATGCGCTTTTTGGGGCAGATCAGATTTGCTCTGATGGGGTATGCGAGTCCCGGCAATTTTGCGGATGCGGGAGGGATACATCTGGTACGCCCTGTGGCGGTCATGGTCATGCTTGCGGCGGCGCTTGTGGCGATACAATGCTGCCTGATCGATAAGGTTGACTTTAGGGAGCAGGTGCATGTACACGAGTGAGGAGGGGGGAAGTCCGGAGATGGATATGGAAAAAGGATTTGTGTACGATTAT
The DNA here is from genome assembly GCA_947643595.1 of uncultured bacterium. Classification (GTDB taxonomy): domain Bacteria; phylum Bacillota; class Clostridia; order Lachnospirales; family Lachnospiraceae; genus 1XD8-76. The sequence goes on from CANRWP010000042.1 coordinate 17,111, forward strand.
CTCGCGGGAGTTGAATTTCCGGGCATCGGGAGCATTTATTTCGGAAGGATTCCGTTAATTCCGCTGGGGCGGTGGCTTTTGGGCGTTGCAGTGATCCTCTTTGTGACAGGAATATATTTGAGCCGCAGGAGACAGATATCTCTGTTGGAGATGGTGCGTTTCGGCGGAAGAAGAAGCTGGTGGAGCGCACGGTTCTGGAATCTGTTTCTGACGGGGGTGTCGGCATGTTTCTGCTATGCATTTTGTTTGAAGGGACTGGATCTTCTGCGGCATTCACCGAAGCTGCAGGGGTTGGAGGAAGTGCTGATCCTGCTTCTGTGGCTGGTTCATATGATGACGTTATCGAGCATATTCTGTCTGCTCGATCTGACTGCTTTCCGGCAGATGGTTCCGGCATTCCTGTTTGTGACAGAAGTGTCAACTTATACGGTCGGTTTTTACTGGTGGAATCTGTCGAAATTTATGTTCGGGAACTGGGGTATGTATGTGCAGAGCAGCCGGGTGGAGGACGTATACGGTTTTTCTCCGGGAGCGGTTATGGTGTCGGAATGCCTGATGATCGCGGCGGCCCGGAAGATCGGTGCGGCGGTGATCGAGAGAAGAGAGGACTGTCTGTGAAGCAAAGGGGCCGGCAGGCGAAAACAGAAAGGGATCAAAATGGAGTATATTGCGGAAATAAAAAATGTGAGCAAAAAATTCGGGGATGAGACAGCTGTCAGAGAGGTATCGCTGTCTCTGGAACCGGGGAAGATATACGGGGTCGCCGGCAGGAACGGTTCCGGAAAAACCGTATTGTTCAAGATGATCATCGGTTTTTTGAAACCCTCTTCGGGAAAGATCTTTGTGCATGGAAAGGAGATCGGAAAAGATGTGGATTTCGCGGAGGACATCGGGATTATCATTGAAACGCCGGGATTTCTTGGCGGACTGAACGGTTACCGGAATCTGGAATATCTTGCTGCCATCAAAAAGCGCATCGGCAGAGAGGAGATCCGGGAGAGCATGGAGATAGTGGGACTTGATCCCGACAGCAAAAAGAAAGTGAAAAAGTATTCTCTCGGTATGCGCCAGCGACTCGGTATCGCCCAGGCGATCATGGAAAATCCGAAATTTTTGATTTTGGATGAGCCGATGAACGGTCTGGACAGAGCGGGGGCGGAGGAGATAAGAGCGCTCTTTCTGAAGCTGAGGGAGGAGGGCACAACGATCCTGCTGGCGAGCCATCACAGGGAGGATATAGAGGAACTGTGTGATGAAGTTTATGAGATGGAGGATGGGCGATTGGAAAAATCTCAGGCATTTCATTAAGTCTTCCTGTACTCCCGGGCGTGCGGTTATAAAATCGTTTGAAATGGCGGCAGCTTATGTGGGAACCTGTCTGATGCCGCCGGTATTCGGTCCGATCGCAAACCATATCAGCGCATCGCTGCTTCCGGTATATCTTTTGATTATCCTGGTGCTGCTGATGATGATGTATGAAAAACTGTTGAGGAGGGTGAAACATGGTTGATTTACATATGCACAGCAGATACAGTGACGACGGCGAGTTCAGTCCGTCGGAACTGGTACGGAAATGTTCTGATGCAGGCATAAAGATAATGTCTGTCACGGACCACAACTGCGTGAGGGCAAACGCGGAGGCTGAGGAGGCGGCGAAAGCACGAAATATCTGTTATATACCGGGGATTGAGATCGACTGCACTTTCCGGGATATCCATTTTCATATGCTCGGTTATGGCATAGACTATAAAAGCAATGACTTTATGGAGATTGAGCGGAACATAGAGGAACAGAGCATTCGGACTTCCATGGAAAGGCTTGTGCAGACACAGGTGCTTGGCTTCCATGTGACGGAAAACGATATGTGGGAGATCGCGAAAGACAACTACTGGAAGGATATATGGACGGGGGAGATGTTTGCGGAAGTCCTTTTATCCAGACCGGAGTACGCGGATCATCCGCTGTTAAAACCGTACCGTCCGGGCGGTTCAAGGGGAGATAACCCTTACGTCAATTTTTACTGGGATTATTATGCGCAGGGAAAATCCTGTTATGCGGAGGAAAAATATCCGGGGATGGAAGATATCCTTGATGTGATCCACGCGAACGGGGGATTTGCGGTGCTGGCGCATCCGTGGGTAAATCTGAAACAGAATATAGATCTGCTGGATGAGATACTGGATCTCGGCCCGGATGGAGTGGAGGCGTTCAGCAGTTACCATACGAGAGAGCAGGCGGAATTTTTTTATGGCATAGCGAAGGAGAGGAATCTGATCGTAACCTGTGGGAGCGATTACCACGGAAAGACGAAGCCGGCTATTCAGGTGGGACAACATCACTGCAGGCTATCGTGGGGAGATATTTGAGATGGAAAATTCCTATCGATTTTTTGAAAACAGGGACTGTAAATATTTCCCCTGTCATAAAAGCACAGGGGACTTTAACTGTCTGTTCTGCTACTGTCCGCTGTACGCCAGGCAGGACTGCCCGGGGAATCCCGTGTACAGGGGGAAAGACGGAGAGCGGATCAAAGATTGCACAAACTGCATATTTCCGCATCGGCCGGAGAACTATGATGAGGTGATACGGCGGCTGAGATAAAGCGCTTCTTAATTATTTTACTCCGGGGCGCGCTTAAATTCCTTCCAGAAAGCGATAGTCTCCAGCAGGTCGGCCTCGTCCTTGAACAGGTCCAGAGCCTTTGCGGCCTCTATCGCAAAATCGACGTAGGCGTTGGCTCTGGCGGTGAGGATATTTCTGTCCAGGACACAATCGTATTCCTCCTGATGGGAAGAACGTATGCCTTCCAGCAGGCCGGCCTTCTCCAAAATATCTACACCGGCGCAGATGCCGGCAACCAGCACATTTGACGAATGCAGAGTATTCAGGCATTCATAGACGGCGGGCGTGTCGATGTGGGATATATCGCCGCCCGGGACGATAAAGCTTCTGACATCGGACAGATCGACATCCGGGAGCGCGGCATCGGGAAGAATGGAGTACCCCTCCGTCGCCGTTATCTTCCGCCCGTTCGGGGAACAGAAGACGAGGGAACTCCCCGTCGCTCGCAGAAAATAATTTAAGATAACGATCTCGTAGATACAACAGTCGTCATACAGTAAAACGATGTCTTTCATAGATGCTCCTCCCACTCATCCTTTTTCTCATAATACAGAAACAATTCGGCAGGGATCTTCACGGTATCGGGAGAAACCGCTGTCTGAATCACAGTGCCTTTTAACGGGAGGCCGTGGGTTCCGGTTTCCTGATCAGGCTTCAAGCGCATCATCAGGAGGGCGGTGCTTCCGCTGTGACTTTCCGGATAAGAATCCAAATATTCCCGGGAATAAAATTGCAGCTGGTAATCTCTGCCGCACTCGTACTCTATCCCGATGTAGCACATACCTTCCGGACAGCTCTGTTCCAGCGCTTTATAGCAGTGTTCTCTTATTTCCTGCAGCCGTTCGGGCGTTACTTTTTTGATGTACCAGGGATCGCTTAAATCCCTTTTCGTGTTCTCCCATACATCGATCAGGGAAACCCGGTTGATGTGACACCGGACTTCACATCCTTCGTGGTCGGTGAAAGAAAAGGAGCGGCTTTTTCCCACGGTTAAGGTAATTTTTTTTTCCACGAGATGCCTTGTGTGGTCGGGTCTGTGCTTTACAATAATAGGCATATCCGGGGAGTACTTCGGCAGTCTTTTTCGGTTCGCAACCGTCAGGGTAATCAACTGCAGATTGTTCCAGTCCTCCTCCTTCAGCCAGTCGGGCACGACCCATCCGGCCCGCATCATATCGAGAAAGAGATGGATCGTCCGGTAATCCTGCTCGGAATGCTTCAGAGAACCGCCGCATCCGCCCTGTATTTTCAGCTTCGTGTCCCCCAGCTGAAATTCGCTGCAGTGCAGATAGCAGATATCGGATTCCTCCTGTTCCCGCAACAGCTTTCTCTGCCGACAGGGCCCCTTTTTCCTGCGGGGAGGAACCTCGGGCTCACAGAAGGGCTCGAGGATATGGAGCTGTAATTTATCTCCCGATGACATACCGACAATATGATATTTCTGACTGTCTCTTATAATAGTTCTTCCAATCACAAGGACATGCCGCCATTCGTTTGGAATTTCTTCTAACCAGGAAAACTGCATGAAGAACTCCTTTCTTTTCATATAGAAATATCATACTACAAAAGAAAAGTTTTATCTATAGGAGTTTTCGGCAGAAATCGTAATCGGCTCAGAGATATTGCTGCCTGTGACGTTTCCCTCAAAAACCAACAGATACTTTCCGCTTCCGTAAGAGGAGAATGAGCTGTCTGTATTCATATAATTTCCTGCGCAACGGACATTTTTGGAACTCTTTTTTTCGTAATTGCCGGAGGAGTTCTGCTTATAGAGTGTCAAAGTACCGGAAATGGAAGTAATATCCGAAATACAGGAAACAATCAGAGAGTAGTTGGTCTTGGAGGAAGACGGAATAACAGATAGAGAAGCACGTATTATATAAGCGTATCTTGGCGCTATATAGTGGGTGCTCTCATTTACCGATGCTGTAGATACGGGCTCTTTTGCCAACACCGGGACAGAAGTAAAAAGACCGCTTAACATTACCAGTGTTAAAATTAAGATAAAGGTTTTTCTCAGTTTCATAGTGAATAATCTCCTTTGCATTTTTTGTATATAGTAATTAACACTGTTTTGGGGGGCTTGTCTACAAATTATTTTACATTTTCTGCAATTTTTATCATTTCATCTTCCGTTAGCGGCGCCTCCAGACAATAATACTCTTTTTCACTTTGCCAGTAGAGTATACTGGGAAAACGATCATCAGTGGAAGCGAAAAATTGTCCGATATAATGGCCAATCTTTACTTCATATACATTATAATGTTCATTGTCAGCCTGTGAAGTGTGTTTATAAGGCGTCGATTCAAAGAAAAGCATATCGCCCTGCGAATTGAAATAAACAGCATCATAACCGGAGTGGCTTAAGGTTTCCTCGGAAAGAGAAAATCCTTCCGGAATATACTCTAATTTTACAGGAAGAGATTCATCATCCAGATCTGCCTCATGCTGAAATAAAATATATTTTTCATAAATATATGTGATCACATTATGGCAGGTGGCGCGTACTTCATCAAAGTGAAGCAGAAAAACGAAACTTATCCCCATAAGGATAAAGAGAAGAACCGCAATTTTTCTGACATAAAAGAAAGAGGCTCTGACTGCGTTTTTATAATACAGACGTTGGATCAGTCTCTGCATTTTTTGATCATAATGGTCAGGAAGAACAGTTTTTTCAATTTCTTCCGAAGGATAGTCTTCCAGTTCGTCCAGGCTGTTTTTTATGACAGCTGCCCGCAGCAGCGATTCCCATATCTCATTTTCAAAATCATTTATCATCAAAGCGCTCCTTCAGCTTATTTCGCAGCATAATATTCGCCCGATAAAGCCTTTCTGCCACCGTCTTCTTTTTGATATTCAAAAATTCTGCGATCTCGTCATTGCTGAATTCGTTTATGTACTTAAGTTCCAGTACAGATTTATAGATATCATTTAATTCACTGACTGCCTGAGCAATGCTGCTGATATCTTCGTTATGAATTATTTTATCCAGAACTTCATCGGATTCTGTATTCACATGCAGATTAGTGTCAAGTGATTCTTCCAGTATTTTATTGTTGTCTCTCAAATAATTTTTACAGTAGTTTCTTGTGGCGGTGATGATATAGTTTCTGGCCTGTACAGATTGATCAGGATCTATTTTATCAAGATGTCCGGCAAGCCGGATAAAGATGTTCTGAGAGATATCTTCAATGAGAAATTCATCGCTTATATATCTTTTGATCGTATAATAAACAGTTTTTCCGTAAGCGTTGTATAATTTTAAAAATTTATTTGACTCTTCCGGGGTATCGAAAATGAGCAATAACATATGGCCGGCTCCTGAAATTTATTCCTGGCGACAGATTTCCAGAGAAATCATATATTCCATAATGTTTAGAATTTTTTCCTGTTCCTCAGGCGGAAGAAGTTTCAGATGCTTCTCAATATGGCTTAAACGTGCAGTGTTATAAGAGGACAGCGCCCTTCCGAGAAGGAGATCGGTTGAGATTTCCAGTGCATTTGCCAGTTTGATCAAATTATCCAGACTGGGACTTTTTTCTCCGCGCTCCATAAAAGAAATAAAAATAGTGCTGCAGTCGATCATTTCCGCCAAAGATTCCTGGCTGTATCCAAGCAGTTCCCTGTATTTCTGCATCCGCTTACCAAACGATTTTCTATCCATGAGATAACCCCTTATAAGTTAAAGAAATAATACCTTAAGTATTATCTACAAAGTATATAAAATATGTCAGAATTTGGACACTTACCAAAAGTAATAGAAGTAATACTAAAAATAAAAAAATAAATGGAATATTTTTGTAGAAAAAACAGGATGAATGGTGTTTATAAGATAGAGAACAGAAATTTATTATGTGAGGTGATATGAAATGAAGAAACGAAGCTTCAAACGACTTTTGGCAGGACTGTTATCCGCAGTTCTGGCAGTAACCTCTGTCCCTGTGATGGAGGCGAAGGCGGAAAGTCCTTTAGAAACGCTGGGGCTTGCGGCGTATGATTATACCCGCATGGAATCCATTTTACAGGACGGGAAGGAATTATCTTACCGCAACAATTCCACAGGGGCGGAAAAAGTATCGTACCCGATGTCTTTCGGGGAGATGGTATATCTGCAGTTTGCCCTGCCGTATAATGTCAACTATGATGTGAAAGTACTGGACGAAAACGGCAATGATCTGGGCTACCTGTATGGAAAATACTATGGGGAACATATAACGGGAACTCCCGATGCAGGCTACACGCCTCTGGGAAAAAGCATGGCGCTGATCAAGCAGGAACTGAAACTGTTTGTCTATGGTTTGCCTTATACATGGGCGAATGATTTTACTGGTCTGGGGCTGACGGGCGAGACGCTTCCGTGGAGCACTCTGGCGGAATATTATGCTTTTCATGGCGTGGAGGAATCCATAGAGGAAGATATACCGGCAGAGGAACAGCCGGAAGAAAGCAGCGAACAGGATGCCGTTTCAGAGGAGGATGGGGAACATGCGCAGGATCAGCCTGAAACCGAAGATGGCGAAAGCGGATCTGCCGGGGAAACCGTATCGGGGAATGACATGGCGGCGGCAGATGATGCGGCACCGAAAAAGACGCTGCTCTCCGCCCTCTCTTCTTTCTTTACGCTGACGGCAAAGGCGGCGGAACTTTCGGACGGGGACGTATCCGGAAACAACGAAGAATCCCACGAAGGGCAGGAGGAAAGCGGACAGGATACGGATGGGACGGATGAAACCGTAAAGGACGTAAGCGGGCAGGACATTCCGGAAGCCGAAACGGCGGAAGAGATGCAGGACATTCCGGAAGATTTTTATATCCACCGCGATTTCCGCACCAGCACGTTCGGCGCGAGGGCGGCAGAACAGCGCCCGGACCTGATCCATAACTTTATCGTGTGGAAGGGGGAAGTCATCCAGAATCTCGGGGATACACCGGCCTATCTGCAGCCGGGTAATTACACGATCCAGATCATTCCGAGGGCGCAGTCCTTAGAGCCGGTCACCCTGCCTTTTGTGATCGGCGGGAGCGGCGCGGACGGCGCACTGACGGAGGAGGATATTTTAGGGGCTATTTACCGGGATATGGTATACTTTCCGGGATTTTCCTCCGGCTATCCGAGCCTCAAGTTCTGTACGGGCGGAGATCCGGTGGACCTGCTCTCGGGCTCCTTAAACTGGACTTACACGGACCTGACACTGGACGGAAAGCACCCGCTTACCTTTACACGGACGTATTTATCCGGCATGAGGGAAATCGATGATTCCGGACTGGGGAAAGGATGGAGCCACAATTATTCCTACCGGGCGGAGACGTTTGAGGGGAACGTGGACGTTTACCTGCCGGGCGGCGGGCATATCTACTATTATCTGGAATACGATAATACTTATACGACAAATAAAGGGAATGCATGGCATCTGGAGGACTGGGGAGAAGGCTACCGGATGTACCATGATAATGGACAGGAAGTATATTTTGATGGCGACGGACATGCAGTTCAGATCGCGGAAGCCGGGGGAAACCTGATCACCCTCACCTATGAGGGCGGACGGCTCTCCACGGTCAGCAATACTTCGGGAAGTTTCCGCTTCGCCTACAGCGGGGACCATATCAGTACTGTTACAGACAGTGCAGGCCGCACCCTTTCTCTGGACTACGGCAGCAGTCTGAGTGAGGTACGGAATCCGGACGGGGACTCTTTTGCCTATCGTTATGATGAAAACGACTGTCTGGCTGAGGTAACAGATCTGAACGGGAATATGATCCTCCGGAATACCTATGATGATGCGGGGCATGTGACAGAGCAGTGGATGCCGGACCGGGGAAAAATGACCGTGGAATACGATCCGGACAACCGTACTAATATATACCGGGAAGAGGGCGGCAACACAAAAACGGTGGTGTATGATGACAGATTCCGTATTATCTCCTATACGGATGATGCAGGTTCAGAGACCTATGAGTATGATGAGGATAACAGGCTGGTTTCCGAGACAGACCGGAACGGCAATACAACCACCTATGCTTATGATGGGGAATACACTTATCCGGCAGAGATAACTTATCCCAACGGAACGACGGAACAATATACCTACGGAAGCTGGGGGCAGAAAACCCGAACTGTGCAGAAAGATGGGACTGCTGTGACCAGAACCTATGACGGAGACGGGAACCTGACAGGTATCACGGATGAAAACGGCGGTGTGACCACCTATACGTATGACGATGAGGGGCATCTGGCGTCCAGTACGGACATGCTGGGGAATACTACTGTCTATGTCTGCGACAGTCAGGGAAATATCATCTCCATGACAGATCCGCTGGGAAATACCAGTACGTTCACCTATGATGAGTCGGGCTGCATGACCAGCCGGACGACACCGCTTGGGCATACCTATACCTATCAGTATTCGGAAGCAGGAAAACTGCTGAGCGAGACAGATCCGTTAGGGAATGTGAAGGAATATGAATACAACGGCAACGGCTATGAAATCTCCGTTTCCGACTGGCAGGGGAACAAAACCCTGTATGCTTACAATGCGGTTAATGACCTGATCGGCATGACCGATGCTGCCGGCGCGGAGACTGTCTACACCTACGACGGAAGGGGAAACCGGACATCGGAGACCGATACGGACGGGCATAAAATATCTTATACTTACGATGCTCTGGGGCGGATGACCAGCCGGACAGACGGAAACGGCAATACCACCTCTTTCAACTATGATGCGAACGGCAACCTGACGGTGGAGACAGATCCTTACGGGAATACATTCTCCACGGCCTATGATGCCATGGACCTTTCCGTCAGTGAAACGAACGAAAGAGGGATGACGACATCCTACGAGCGGGACGCCATGGGGCGCATCGTCAGGGAGACGGACGCGAAAGGGCATTCTGTCTCCTATGGTTATGATGCAAACGGCAATCTGATCTCCGTGACGGACGCAAGAGGAAATACGACAACTTATACTTATGACGCGGAAAATAAGCTGACAAAGAGCGTCGATCCGGAAGGCGGCACTACCGTTTTAACCTATGATGCCCTTGGGCAGCTTGTCAGTGTGAGGGATGCCAACGGAGCGGAGGGAAGCATTTCTTATGATGCGGACGGCAATGCTGTCAGTGCGTCGGACGGCCTCGGGCAGACAACGGGATACGAGTATGACGCCCTTGGCAGGATCACAAAGCAGATAAACCCGGACGGGACAGAGCGCAGTTATACTTACGATGCCAACGGCAACGTGCTCTCCGTTACCGATGAGCGGGGCAACGCGGCCGTTTATACCTATGACAAGATGAACCGCCTGACAACCGTGACCGATCCGGAAGGAGGGGTTATCGCCTACACCTATACCGCAGGCGGGCAGCTGGCGGCGGTAACGAACCAGAAAGGCAGCGTGACAGCCTACGCCTATGACGGGAACAACAATGTCACTTCCGTGACGGACGGCAGAAAAAATAAAACGGTTTATACATACGATAAATTAAACCGCCTTGCTTCCGTGACAGACGCGGAGGGCGGTGTTACCTCCTATGACTACAATGAAAACGGCAGTCTGACAAAGGTTACCCGTCCTACGGGAGGCGTCTATCAGAGCGCTTACGACGAAACGGACAATCTTACCACCCTGACGGATGCGCTGGGGCACGGGGAGAGCTATACCTACGATGAAAATGGCAACTGCACCAGCGTCACAGACCGCAGGGGCAATACCACGAACTACACCTATGATAAAAACAACCGCCTGACGAAGATCACGGATGCGCTGGGCGGTACTACGATATATGAATACGATGCTCTTGGTCAGGTGGTATCCGTCACCAATGCGATAGGCGGAAAAACATCCACCGTATATGACGCCGACGGACAGACCGTTACGGCGGCGAATGAACTGGCGGGAGAGGGAAACACCCATAAGGTGCGCTACGTATACGATAAGATGGGGCGCGTCATCAAGCAGTACAATGAAGACAATACCTATGTGAAGTATGTCTACAATAAAAACGGCAGCGTGCTCAGCATGACCAATGAGCGGGGAAAAACATACAGCTATACGTACGATAAAAATAACCTGCTCCTGACAGAGAAAGATCCCATGGGCGGCGTTACCGCCTACACCTATACCCCTACCGGGATGGTGGAGAGCGTGACGGATGCGATGGACGGCGTTATCCGTTTTACCTACGATAAGAACGACAACCTGATCCGGATCGTGGATGCGGAAGGGCACAGCCTGAGTTACGGCTATGATAAGAACAACCGCCCGGTATCCGTCACCGATGCCAACGGGAACCGGACAGGATATACCTACGACGCCAACGGAAACGTGGTATCTGTGGAAAACCCAGACGGCGGGGTGGAGCAGTATGTTTATGATTTAAACGACCAGCTCATCTCCTACACGGACGGGGAAGGGTATACCACTCTGTACGCCTACGATGAGAACGGGAACCTTGTGAAAGTGACCGATCCGAGGGGGAACAGCCGCAGCGCGGAGTATGACGCCTTAAACCGCAGGATATCCTCTGTCAATGAGGAAGGCGGCAGCATCTCGCTCACTTACGATGCTCTGGGACGCATTGTGAAAGCGGTCAACGAAGACGGCGCCGTGACGGAATACGAGTATGACGCCAAAGGAAGGACGACCGGCGTCAAAGACGCCCTCGGTCATTATAAATACTTTGAGTATGATCCTATGGACAGGGTGACCGCCGTGACGGATGAGAACGGCGTAAGACGGGAGTATGAGTACGATTTCAAAGGAAACCTGACAAAGTATAAGGATGGTCGGGGCTTCACGGAAACCTATACTTATGATGCAAACGACAACCGGACCAGCGTGACGAACCGGAACGGGGAGACCTATACTTACACCTATGACGCTTTAAACCGCGTCACCAGTGAGACCGATCCGAAGGGGAATAAAAAAACCTTCACTTACGACAAGGACAGCCGGATCACGGCGGTGACGGACCGGAACGGGAATACCACGAAATATACACTGGACGGCAACGGAAATATCGTGAAAACGGTGGACGCCGCGGGGACAGGCAGCGAGTTCACCTACGATTCCATGGACCGCCTGACGAAGATCACCATGCACCGCATAGATACTACCCACAAGGTAGATGAATACCAGGAGACGCTATACACTTACGACCACAGAGGGCTTATCAAAACGGAAGTCAACGCCAAAGGAGACGGGAAAACCTTCGTCTACGACGGCAACGGCAACCTGATCAGGAAGACCGATGAGGACGGCTATGTGACGGAGTACGAATACAGCCCTGTGAACCTGGTCAGCAATATAAACTATAACGGCGCGAAATCCGCCTCCTACCTCTACAACGGCACCGGGGAACTGGTGGAGATGGAGGACTGGAACGG